>JAZUHK010000059.1:0-37945 GCA_045641645.1 Kiritimatiellia bacterium | reverse complement strand
GACCAGAGCGCGCTTGCGCTCGTCGGGCGGTTCCAGAAGCTTCTCGCGGCGATCCCCGAGCCGAAGTGGAACGTCTTCACGCCGCCGGCGATTCCCGGCCTCGGCAACGCGAACGGCATCTGCTTCCACGTCCTCAACAAGGCGGACACGGACGCGAACAAGGTCGGCGCGGCGGTTGGCTCGCTTCTCATGAAGCTCAACATGAACCCGCGCGTCCTTGCGGCGTTCACGGGCTTCAACGCCGAGACGCCCCACCTCCACTTCGACCTCGACCGCGTGAAGGCCGAGATGTACAAGGTGCCGGTCGCGACGGTCTATTCGACTTTGCAGAACTACCTCGGCTCGCGTTACGTGAACGACGTGAATCTTGGCACCCAGGTGAACCGGGTGACGGTCCAGTCGTCCTACGAGGGGCGTGCGAAACCGGAAGACGTGCTGCAGCTCTATGCCCGCAGCGAGACCGGCAACATGGTGCCGATCGGGTCGTTGGGGACGATCGAGCACGAGCTCGGCCCGCGCACCGTCTATACGCGCGACAAGTACGTGATGGCCGGCGTCACCGTCATTCCCGCGCCCGGCGAGGCGACGGGCACGGTGATGCAGGAGATCGTCGAAACCGCGCGTGCCGAGCTCGACGAGGGCATGGACATCGCCTGGTCGGCGCTGTCCTTCCAGGAGGCGCGCAACGAAGGTACGGCTGCGCCGCTCATTCTCTTGGCGGTCATCTTCGGCTATCTCTTCCTGGTCGCGCAGTACGAAAGCTGGACGATTCCGATGCCGGTGATGATGTCGATTTTCGTGGCGGTCCTGGGAGCGCTTTTGGGGCTTAAGTACTGGGGTGTCTGGGCGACTGGTTCGCCGTTCCCGCTTTCTGTTTACGCTCAGCTCGGGCTTGTGCTGCTCGTCGGCCTCGCCTCCAAGAACGCGATTCTGATCGTCGAGTTCGCGAAGGACAAGCACGAGAACGAGAACCTGGGCATTGTCGAATCGGCTGGTGCCGCCGCGGGCGAGCGTCTGCGGGCGCTCTTGATGACGGCGCTCACTACGCTCTTGGGGACGCTCCCGATGATGATCGCGAAGGGTGCTGGCGCGGCGAGCCGCAATCACCTCGGATGCACCGAGTTCTGGGGAATGGCCGCTTCGGTCTTTTTCGGTATTCTGCTTGTCCCCGGGCTGTATGCGCTTTTCCAGACCTGGCGCGAATGGGTGAAGAAGGGGTTTGGAGTTAGGGGTTAGAAAATCGGAGGATGAAATGATGCAGAAACATGGATTGATTGGCGGTTGGACGGCGGCACTTTTGGCGGGTTGCTCGATGCTTCCGTCGGTAGGGCCAGATTACGAGGAGCCGGAGCTCGAGGTGGTCGAGCTGGCGCTTCCTGACGCCGGTATGCCGACTTCGAATCTGACCGCCACCTGCGAATATGCCGCGGCCGCTGCGGCGGATGACCGGCGGGTGGAGATTACGGAATATCTTGAGGAGCAATGGTGGCGTCAGTTCAACGACCCGGTGCTTGAGGCGCTGATGGATGGCGCGGTCACCAACAATCTCTCCTATCAGATGGCGCTCGCCCGTCTCGATCGTTCGAATTGGGAACTCCTCGGCAGCTACGCCGCGTTTCTGCCCAAGTTCGACATCGGCGGCCAATGGGCGCGGTTCTGGTATCATCAGGATACGCCGAATGCGGGTGGTGCCGATACGCGCTTCAATCTTCAGCACGTCGGCGTGGACGGCAACTGGGAGACCGACCTTTTCGGTGGCGATCGCCGCGGGACCGAGGCCGCCCGGGCGCAGGCCGAGGCCGCCGGTTGGACGGTTGCCGACGCCTGGCTTTCGCTCACCACTCAGCTGGGCCACCAATACGTGAATCTCCGCACCGTTCAGGAGCGCATCGCCGTCGCCCGCACGAACCTCACCTTGCAGAGCGAGACCTACGAGATTCTCAAGTCGCGGCTCGATTCCGGCATCGGCGACGAACTCGCCGTCAACCAGTGCGCCTATATCGTGGAGCAGACGCGTGCGGGCATTCCTTCGCAGCTCGCGCAGGAGGAGGCGCTTAAGAATGCAATCGCGATTCTCGTCGGCGAGGTGCCGGGCGCACTCGACGACTTCCTTAACGAACCCGAGACGCCCCGCGACTGGCTGCTGGCGCCCCAGCGGGTGGCGGAACTGCCGCTCGACCTGATGCGCGGCCGGCCGGACGTGAAGGCGGCGGAGCGGCAGCTCGCCGCCGCGGTCGCGGCGATCGGCGTTGCCAAGGCCCAGTGGTTTCCGAAGCTTTTCGTGACGGGTTCGGTGGGGTTTGAGAACTCCAAGAAGACCCGCATCTTCTCGAAGGATTCGTTCTTCGCGTCGCTCGGGCCTGCGATTTCCTGGCCGATCTTCCAGGGCGGTGCCATCTATGCGAACGTCAAGGCCGCCGAAGCGACGGCGCACGAGGCGGCGCTGGCCTACGAGCTGGCGCTCGAGAACGCCTATGCCGAGGTGCGCAACGCTTACAGCGCCTATACGCAGGAGTATCACCGCTATCAGTCGCTTCAGGCGGCGGTGAAGGCGGCGACCGATGCGGTGGCGATTTCGCAGGACCTCTACAAGAACGGTCTCAAGGACTTCAACAACGTCCTGGACGCGCAGCGTTCGCGCCTTCAGTTCGAGGAGGAACTGGTGGTCTCGCGCGGGCAGATCACCCTCAACTTGCTCGACCTCTACCGTGCGTTGGGCGGCGGACTTGCGAGGTCGAAGTGAAATTTGATATAATCTACAACCTATGGCGATTGTATTAGGTTTACCGAAGGGGAGTCTGCAGGAATCGACCTTCGCGCTCTTTAAGCGCGCGGGCTTCAATGTCACCTGCTCCAGCCGCAGTTACATCCCGTCGATTGACGACGAGGAGATCAAGTGCCGTCTCTTGCGCCCGCAGGAGATGAGCCGCTATGTCGAGCTCGGGCTTCTCGATGCCGGCATTTGCGGGTACGACTGGGTCTATGAGAACGGCAATGTCGGCAAGGTCCAGGAGATCTGCGAGCTTAACTATTCGAAGGCGACGACGAATCCCGTGCGCTGGGTGCTCGCCGTCCCGAACGACTCGAAGATCAAGTCGGTGAAGGACTTGAACGGCAAGCGCATTTCCACCGAGGCGATCGGCATTGTCAAGAACTACCTCAAGAAGAACCATGTCAAGGCCGAGGTCGAGTTCAGCTGGGGAGCTACGGAAGTGAAGGCCCCCGAGCTCGTCGATGCGATCGTCGATCTCACGGAGACGGGTTCGTCGCTGCGGGCGAACAATCTCCGCATCGTCGATACGATCCTCACTTCGACTACCCGCTTCATCGCCAACAAGAAGAGCTGGAAGAACGCCGCGAAGCGGGCGAAGCTCGAGCAGCTGAAGATGCTCCTCACGGGCGCGCTCGAGGCGCAGCGCCGCGTCTTGCTCAAGTGCAATGCGCCGGCGAAGACGCTGGACCTGATTGTGAAGGTTCTCCCGGCATTGCACGCGCCGACGGTGAACCGGCTCAATGACGCGAACTGGTTCGCCGTCGAATCGGTCGTCGAGGAGAAGCTGGTGCGCGACCTCATCCCGCAGCTCACGAAAAACGGGGCGACGGGCATCATCGAGCTGCCGCTTAACAAGATCATCTTCTGAGGTCGGGCGGGGCACGCGAAGGGTAAGATTTTCCAAACACTGATCACACGAATCAAAACAAGGAGTAAAAATGGGTTCCATCAAGAAAAAACGCCGCAAAAAAATGTCGAAGCATAAATACGACAAGCGCATGAAGGCCATGCGGCACAAGACGAAGTAAGCAAGAAGGCCCGGCCGAAGCGACCGGGTCTTTTGCTGTCCTGAAAACGGAGGGCGCGGCGGGTGAAGTTTCATATCCATACTTACGGCTGTCAGATGAACGTGCGCGATTCCGAGGCGATGGAAGCGCTGCTGGTCGCCGCCGGTCACGAAAAGGCCGCAGGCGAGGCGGAAGCGGAACTGGTCATCGTCAACAGCTGCACCGTCCGTCAGAAGGCCGAGGAGAAGGCGCTGGGCAAGGTCGGCAATCTCCTCGCCGCCGGGAAGGTGACGGGGCTCGCGGGCTGCGTCGTCTCGCGGCTCGGCGAGGAGTCGCTTAGAAAACGCTTTCCCCGGCTCGGCTTCGCCGTGCGTCCGGGGGAACTGTTGAAGATTCCCTACGTGCGCGGCGGCGATCCGCTCTCCGCCCATG
The DNA here is from genome assembly GCA_045641645.1 of Kiritimatiellia bacterium. GTDB lineage: Bacteria > Verrucomicrobiota > Kiritimatiellia > RFP12 > UBA1067 > UBA1067. Next base: position 33,733 of record JAZUHK010000059.1, on the reverse strand, counting down.
CGGGGGTCGGCTTCCAGGCCTTTGTCACGGTGATGACCGGGTGCGACAACTGCTGCAGTTACTGTATTGTGCCGAAGACGCGCGGGCACGAGTATTCGCGCCCGGCGGATGAGATCGTCCGCGAGGTGGAATGTCTGGCGCAGCGCGGAGTAAAGGAGGTGACGCTTCTCGGACAGAGCGTCCTCCGCTATCGCGGCTTTCCGCAGCTTTTGCGGCGGCTTCAGGAGGTGGAGGGGATTGCGCGGATTCGTTTCACCAGCGCGCATCCGGGCGGTTGCACCGACGAGCTGCTGGCGGTCTATCGCGATTGCCCCAAGGTCTGCCGCCACCTGCATCTGCCCGTCCAGTCGGGGAGCGACCGCATCCTCAGGGAGATGGGGCGGCGTTATACGCGCGAAGAATATCTTGCCGCAGTCGAGAAGCTTCATCGGCTCGACCCCGAGTTTTCGGTGACGACCGACGTGATCGTCGGCTATCCGGGCGAGACGGAAGCGGACTTCGAGCTTACGCGCTCGCTGATGGAGGAGGCGGGCTTTGACAACAGTTTCGTCTTCAAGTATTCGCCGCGGCCGGGCACGCGCTCGGCGGCGCTGGACGACGACGTGCCGACGGCGGAGAAGGAACGCCGCGACCAGGTGCTGTTGGCCGATCAGGAACGCCGCGGCCAGCGGCGGAACGAGCGGCTGGTGGGGACGGTTCGCGAGGTGATGGCGGAAGGGCCGTCGAAGCGCAATCGCGCGCGGTGGTCTGGCCGCGACGGCGGCAACCGCATCGTCGTCTGGGACGCCGACACGGCGACGGCTCCCCGGCCGGGGGAGCTCGTCAGGGTGAAGATCCTTGACGCGCATCCGCAGATTCTTCTGGGCGAGCGCGTATAGCTATAGCCATCTTGAAAAATCATCATTCGGGATGATCTTCGTCAGATGAGTGCCTACTTTTGGTATAATACTCCTTATGGACGGGGAGCGGAAAAAGTCGAGCTATACCTTCGAACTCACTAACGATCAGCAGGAGATCCTGCTGGGGATCATGGTCAACGGCAACTATCGCAAGCGCGAAGTGCCGTATTCGCTCTGGTCTGTCGAAGGCAACAAGTTCAACGCCACCTTGTATGCCAAGGAAAAGCACGGCAAGCGCAAGCTCTGCGTGCAGGGTTCGGGTGCCGAGGACTTCGTGCTCTTCACCCTCGAACCACAGGTGCTCGGAGCTGCGACGCTCGGCTATGAGGAGGTGCTCGATCCCCAACTTACGAGCGCCCATGCGGGCAGCGACGAATCGGGGAAGGGCGACTATTTCGGCCCGCTCGTCGTCTGCTGCGCCTACACCGACGAGCGGCTTTCCGCCGAGATGAAGAAGCTCGGCGTCAGGGACTGCAAGCAGATGTCCGACCAGGCCGTCCTTACGGCGGGTGCGGCGCTGCGCAAGCTCCTCGGCCCCGCGGGCTACGCCGTCGTCAAGATCGGCCCCGCCGCCTACAACCGGCTTTACGCCAAGATCCCCAACATCAATCGGCTGCTCGCCTGGGCGCACGGTACGGCCATCGAAGAACTGCTGGAAAAGCAGCCCGGCTGTCCGCGCGTCGTCGTCGATCAGTTCGCGCCCACGGAGCTTACGATCCGTCGCGCCCTCAAGGAGCGCGGCAAGCGGACGACCGTCGAGCAGCGGCACAAGGCCGAAAGCGACATCGCCGTCGCCGCGGCCTCGGTCATCGCCCGCGAGCTCTTCATCCGCGCCTGTCTCGACATGGGCAGGGAGTGCTTCGGCGAACAGCCGGCCGAGGGCGAGAAGATCCCGCTCGGCTCCTCCGATCCGCGCGTCCGCGAGCTGGCCGAGCGGATGGTGCGCGAACACGGTCCCGTGTGGCTGATGAATCACTGCAAGGCCCATTTTCAGACGACCGACAAGGTGCTCGCCGCCGTGGGGCGGTCGCGCGCAGATCTCCCCGCCGAGGGGCAAATCACATCGAAAGGAAAAAGAGAAGATGCTCATCGCTAACTCCCTCTTCGAGGGTTTCGTCAAGTCGAACTTCATCGGCCAGGGCATTGTCTATGCCCAGCTGATCGGTTCGGTGGTCATGATCATGGCCATCGTCGGCAAGTGGAAGGAGCTGGGGTTCCGCAAGATCGCCACCCGCCGCTTCCTGCGCGATTTCGCCTCGAACCCCGACGTCCTCGGTTACTACCTGAACCGCCGCCCGCAGCTCGTCACCGGCGCCGAGCGCATCTACAAGGAGACGTGCGAGCGGCTGTTGAAGCTCCTTGCCCCCGATGTCCGCTCGCTCCTCGTGGGTAGCGCCACGGGGAACGGTTCGGCGGCGCTGACGGCGCGTGAGATCGAGCTCGTCAAGGGCACCTGCGAGCATGTGCTCGACGAGGAGGAGCTGCAGATCGAGCACGGCATGGGCGTCATCGCCACGGTCGTGGCGCTCTCGCCGATGCTGGGGCTCCTCGGGACGGTCTGGGGCGTTCTCGACGCCTTCGCCGAAATGGGTTCGGCGGGCAGCGCCAACCTCGCGACGATCGCGCCGTCCATTTCCGCCGCGCTGGTGACGACGGTGGTGGGGCTCCTGATCGCGATTCCCGGCGTCGTCTTCTTCAACCAGCTCAACGCCACCATCCGCAACCTCTCCTCCGACATGGAGGGCTTTGCCGACGAGGTGATCGGGCGCGTCGCGTGCGAGTTCCAGGGAAGGGCGGCGTAAGGCCATGTCCCGCCGGAGACGTGCGCGCGGCGAAAAGCCGAAAGCCGCGGTCGATATGACTTCGCTCATCGACCTCACCTTCCTTCTGCTCGTCACCTTCATCGTCACCCTGCCGGCGCTGGAGCAAGGCGTGTCGATCATGCTGCCGCAGGCGAAGACCGACGAGCTGCCGACGAAGAACAAGAAGGCGAACACCATCACCGCCGCCTATCCGAGCGGTTACTTCTTCAACGACCGTCCCGTCACCCTCGCGGAGTTCGAGGAGACCTTGAAGGGGATGGTCGCCGAGGATCCCGACGTGCCCGTCCTCGTTCGCGGTGACGAGCGGCTCGACTACGGGACGGTGATGGACGTGGTGAAGGTGGTTTATCGCTGCAAGGCGCGGCGGATGGCGCTGGTGACGGTCGAGAAGTAGCGATGCGGATCGAAGAGAACGAGATGCCTAAGCTCTGGAGCGCGCGCAACCTCGGCGTGGCGCTGCTGGTGCATCTTGTGGTCTTCGCGGCCTGCTATGTCCTCTCGCTGCCGATCCGCCGGAAGGATACGGTGATACCCATCGATCTCACGGTCGTTGTCCACGAGAACCTGGACGGCAACGAAAACGAGCCGCCGCCGCTGGAAAAGCCGAAGGAAGCGCCGCCACCCAAGCCGCCGCCGCCCAAGCCGGTGAAGGCGGAACCGCCGCCGAAGGTGGAGGATTCCAAGGTGGAGGCGGTGGAGAAGGTGGCCGAGAAGAAGAAGCCGGTCAAGAAGCCGACGCCGAAGAAAAGAGAAGAGCCCAAGCAACCCGAGCCCCCCAGGAAGTCGAATGCGGAACTCATGAAGGAGCGCCGCGAGCGGATGCTCAAGGAGGCGAAGCTCGTTAAAGGTTCAAAGCCACAGCCGAACGGCAAGACGGCCAAGAAGACGCTTTCCGACAAGGAGGTGCAGAAGCTCCTCAATCAGGGCTATCGGCCGGGGAAGAGCGAACAGCTCGCCGGTGACGAGGTGCAGCGCTGCATTTCGATTATCTCCCGCGCCTTCTACGCGAAATGGGAGCGGCCGGCGTGGTCGAGTTCGCTTAAGGAGATGATCCTCGAAGTGCAGTTCGGCGCGGGCGGGAAGGTGACGGGTTACCGCCTCGTCCGGAGTTCCGGCGATGCGCGCGCCGATCAGTCGGTTCTCGGGGCCGCCTCGCGCGTCGGGACGGTGCTGGGGCTTTCGTCGAAGTTTCTCGAACAAAACCGCACCGTCCAGGTGCGTTTCAAGGTGACTCCGCAATGACTTTCGCCACCATCCTTCTCGCGGCCATTTCGCTCGTCGGCGTGCGGGGTGAGAGTTTGCGCGCCCGCGCCTATTTCGACGCCAACAACGTGCTCGTCGGCGATCCGATGGAGCTGACGCTCGATTTCATCGGCGCGGCGGATTTCGCCGCCCTCCATCCGCCGGCGCTTTCCCGTGCCGTGGATCGGCAGGACTGGAAGGTCGACGACCTGAGCGCCAAGACCGACACCTTCGGCGACGCACGGCGGCTTTTCTATCGTCTGCGTCCCCTGCGTGAGGGCGTTCTCTGGTTTCCGGCTCTCGAATTCTCCTTCGAGGGCCCCGACGGTAAGCCGCGGATCGTCCGCTCCAATGCGATTCCCGTGCATGCGAAGGGCGGGCGCCAGGTGGTCGTGGAGGGGATGAAGGAGGATTTCGAGCGGCTTCCCGATCCCCCGCCGCTCGTCACCGCGGTCACCTCCGTCACGCTGGAGGGCGATGCGGCCTGGGACTGGCGGCGGGCGTGCGCGCAGCCGACGGCCGACGGTTTTGCCGCGTTCGATTTCCCCGAGGCGCGCATGAACGAGGCGCATGCGGCGATGGTCGAAGGCAACTGGGCGCGGGCGCTCAAGAACTATCGGCGCGCCGAGTGGTCGCTCGGGCAGACGGACGAGGTGGAGGCGGGCATCGTCGCCGCACTCGCGCGCAAGTACGACAATCCCGCCGCGGAGCTGCCGGTCTGGCGGCAGGTGGGAAGACCGGTCCTGCGCTACGGTTGGCAAGGCCGGGTGGGGATGGTGCTCGGTGCGCTGGTTCTGTTCGGCGCGCTCGGCTTCCTCCTTTCCCGCGTCATTCGCGCCCTCGCGGTGCTTGCGCTCGTCCTCTTGCCGGCGGCGGCTTCGGCGGCCGGCGATCCGCTTGACCCGTTCGCCGCCCTCGACCGCATGCACGAGCAGATGATGCGGCAGATGCAGTCGATGCGGTTCTCCTTCGGCGGCGACGAGCCGACGCCGCCGGTGGAGATCTTCGGCTGGTTCTCCACCGAGCCGCGCGAACTGCGGGTGGGGGAGGGCTTCGACTTCGTCATCTGTCTCGATGCGCCGAAGGCGGTCACGCTCGAAGACCTGCGGCTGGCACCGTCGGCGAACGTCGGGCTGCGCTTCACCGGCTCCGTCGAGCAGCTGGCCGACGGGACCAGCGCCAATCCCTCCAACCGGCTCCTGCGGCTTTCCGTCCCTGCGCGCTATGACGTGCCTTTCGAGGGGAAGCTGAGTTTCTCGGTCGGCGGGATGATGTCGGGGGTGCGGCTGTCGGGCTCGAAACGCGGTCGCGTCAAGGTCCGCTTTTCCAACTCCTTCCAGATTCAGACCCAGGCGCGTACGCTCAAGGTGGCGCCGCTCGACCAGGCGGGACAGCCGGCCGACTTCTCCGGGCTCATCGCCTCGCGCGTCAATTTCGTCGAGGAGGCCGATTCGCTCAAGGTCGGGACGAACGATGTCATCGTCCTTTCCTACCGGCTTGCGCATGACGGATACCTGCCGGACGGCTATCAGCCGGAGGGCGCGGCCTACGAATGGTCGCGACAGCGGACGGCCACGGGCTTCGAGACCATCGAATGGAAACGCTATTTCGTGGCGACGGGCGTCAAGGATACGCCGCAGGTGCGGCTGTCCTATTACTCGCCGTCCGCGAAGCGGTACGTGACCCGTAGCGCGGGCGGGAGCCGCATCACCTATGAACCTTAAACGCATCTTCCTTTCGCCGCCGTTCGTCGGCGCGGCGGAACGGCGGGCGGTCGCCGCCGCCTTCGCTTCGGGCTATATCGCGCCCTGCGGACCGCAGCTCGACGCCTTCGAAGCGGAGCTGCGGCGCCTTTCCTCCCGCCGCTATGCGCTGGCGCTCGCCAGCGGCACGGCGGCGATCGACCTGCTGGTCGAGGTGCTGGGGGTGGATCGCCGCTGGACGGTGGTTGCGCCGACGCTTTCCTTCATCGCCACCGTCGCGCCTGCCGCCCACCGCGGCGCGCGGATCGTGCTGGTGGATTCCGAGCCCGCGACGGGATTGATGGACCTTCGGCTTGCGGAATCGGCGCTTGCGGCCGCGGCGCGAACGGGGCGGAAGACGCTGCTGATCGGCGTGGACCTCTTCGGGCATCCTTGCGACAGCCGTGCGCTCGCGCGGATGGCGAAGCGCCATGGCGCGGTCTTCTTCCTCGACGCCGCGGAGTCGATGGGGGCGTCCTTGCGGGGGCGCGGCGTCGGCAAGGGCGGATTCGCCGCGGCGTTTTCGTTCAACGGCAACAAGGTGGTTACGGCTTCGGGCGGCGGTGCGCTCGTCACCGACTCGAAGGCGCTTTACCTGGCGGCGAAGAAGCTGGCGAACGAGGGGCGGGAGCGGGCCGCCCATTACGAGCACGCGGTCCTCGGTTACAACTACGGCTTCAGCAACATTCTCGCCGCCATTGGCCTGGCGCAGCTCTCCCGGCTTCCCGCGATTCTCATGCGGCGGCGGCGCACGCAGGCGTGGTATGCGCGGCAAGTGGCGCAACTGGGTCTGGGCGCCTTGCTGGTCGATGCGGATGCCTATCCCAATCAGGGAAACGCCTGGATGAACGTTCTCGTCTGCCCGTCGGCGCGTCGGCGCGACAGGATGCTGGCGGCTTTGGCGGCGGCCGATGTCGAGGCGCGGCCGTGCTTCAAGCCGCTGCATCTCCAGCCGGCGCTTCGGGGGTCGCGGGTCGTGGGCGGGGCAGTGAGCGAAGACCTTTTCCGCCGGGCGCTGCTGCTGCCGTCGGGAACGGGACTGGCGGCCGCCGACTTGCGGCGCATTCGCGCGGCGCTGGAGCGCGCGGCGAAATGAAGGTTTGCTTTCACACCTTCGGCTGTCGGCTGAACCGGGCGGAGGCGCTGGAGGAGGAGGCGCGCTATCTGGCGGCCGGCTATCAGGTGGTGCCGGATCACCGCTCTGCCGATTTGATCGTCATTCGCGGCTGTTCGGTGACGGGACGCGCCGAGAGCGAGTGTCGCGCTCTTGTTGAGCATGTAAAGGCGAAGTATCCGCAGAAGCGGCTGCGGGTGGTCGGCTGTTATCGGGATAAGATTCCGCTCGCGTTGCCCAAGCTGGTGACCGCCGAAGAGCCGCTTCCCTTGCGGACGGCGCGTGCTTTCCTGAAGGTGCAGGACGGCTGCTCGGGTGGCTGTTCCTACTGTATCGTTCCGCAGTTCCGCGGCCCAAGCGTGTCCCTCGGCTTCTCGGCGCTCGTTGAGCGCGCGCGGCGGCTGGTGGCGGCGGGCTATCACGAGATTGTAGTCACGGGCTGTAATCTCGCGCTTTATGCCTCCGAGGGGAAACGGCTCCCCGAACTCGTGGCGGCGCTCGCGGCGGTGGATCCCGCCTGCCGCATCCGACTCGGCTCGTTGGAGCCGGCGACGGTGGTCGCCGAGACCATCGATGTGATGGCCGCTCATGCCAACATCTGTCGCTCGTTCTACCTCTCGGTCCAGTCGGGTTCGGATGCCGTTCTCCATGCGATGCGGCGGCCGTATCGGATCGATGCGGTCGATGCGCTGGTCGATCGTGCAGTCAGGGCGATGCCGGGCCTGGGGCTCGGCTGCGATCTCATCGCCGGCTTTCCCGGCGAGACAGAACTCGACTTCCTGGCCTCGGTGTCGTTCCTGCGTCGCCACGGATTTATCCGCGTCCACGCCTTTCCTTATTCGGCGCGCCCGGGGACGGAGGCGGCCAGGATCTTCAACCAGTTGCCGCATGCGATTCGTTCGTCGCGGGCGCATGAACTTTCGCGGATCGCACTGGCCGCTCATGGTAAATTTACGGCGCGGCAGGTGGGGCGTGTCGTTGAGGTGGTGGGCGAGGAGCACGGATTCTTTGCGGGCTGGACGGGGGAATATCTCCGGTTCGAGGAGGGGGATCCGGCGACGGTACGGGTGCGGCGTCCTGGCGGAGGGCGTCGCCGCGAACTGCATGCCTGCATCGTCCGCAAGGTCAGGGGCGGAGTGCTCTACGGATCGATCGTCGATGGCCGGTGAAACCGTCAAGTCCGAGGCCCTGTGCCTTGCAATCCGTCCGTGGTCACGGACGAGCCACATCGTCACCTGGCTTACGCCCGAGGGTCGCGTGGTCACGCTCATCAAGGGAGCGGTTCGGCCCAAGAGCGCGTTTCTCGGCCAGTACGATCTCAACTACACCTGCGAGCTGGTCTATTACGCGCGGTCGAAAGGGGAGCTGCGCTCGCTGCGGGAATGCGTGCCGTCCGTGCGTCGTGACGCGCTCAGGGAGAACTTCCGCGCGCTCGTTCTCGCCGAGTATTTCCGCAAGCTCGCGCTCGAACTGGCGCCGACGGGGCCGGAGGCGGAGGCGTGGTTCCGCCTGCTCGCGCTCGCGCTCGACCGTCTCGCCGCAGGGGCGTCGCCGCTCTGCGAACTGCTCGCCTACGAACTGCGGGTGCTGGAGCTCGCGGGCTTGCTGCCAGACCTTTCCGAGGGCTCGTTGGAGCTGCGCGGAGAGCGCTCGATTCCGGTTTCCGTCGAGGTGATCCGTTGCCTTCGTTCGCCGCGGGAGGAAAAAAATCTGAAAATTCTACTGGACGCGGCGAGGGTAATTGGTGTATTCTATACTTTCCACTTGGATTGTGCCTCCGAAGTGCGGAGGACGGTTCTGAAGGTGATTTCAAACTAAACCCTAAGGAAAGACAGGTAAAAGCAATGAAGAAACTGAACGTTGTCGCCGCCGCGGCTCTCGCGGGCGTCATGATCGCCGGTTGCGGCAAGAAGGAAGAGGACAAGACGGCTGAGGTCGCGGATGCGAACGTCACGCTCGTGGAGGTGAACGGCAAGGTCCTGAAGGGGGCCGCGCTCGCCGCCGACGTCGAGAAGCTGGTCGCCGCGCAGGAGGGGAAGATTCCCGCCGATCAGCTCGATTACGCCAAGGAGATGTTCCGCAAGCAGGTGGCGCAGTCGTTCCTGATGGAGAACGCGCTCGTTTCCCGCGCCCGCGCCGAGGGCTTCACGGTGACGGAGGAGGATCGCAAGACGCGCGAGGCCGATTTCGTCCGCGCCAACGCCGGACGGCCCGATGCGCCGAAGACCTTCGAGGAGGCGGCCGCGAAGTTTCCGCTCGGCAAGGAGCGCGCCTACGAGGAGTTCGAGAACGGGATTCTCATCGACAAGTTCCTCAAGGCGGAGCTGGCGAAGGGCGCGAAGGACGTGACGGCCGAGGCGCAGAAGATCGTTGACGGCGTCATCTCCAACAATGCGGCGGTCGCCGATTCCGAGGTTGTGGCGCTCAAGAAGATCACGGAGCTCAAGGCCCAGCTTGCGGCCGTGGCGGCGAAGGGTGCGGATGCGGTCACCAACCTTTTCGCGGAGCTGGCCAAGGCCGAGAGCGGCTGCCCGTCGAAGGAGCGTGGCGGCGATCTCGGGCTCTTCGGCCACAGGCAGATGGTTCCCGAGTTCGACGAGGCCGCGTTTTCGCTGCCGATCGGTCAGGTGTCGGAGCCGGTGAAGACCCAGTTCGGCTACCACCTCATTCTCGTCACCGAGAAGGTGCCGGCGGTGAAGGACGCTGACGGCAAGGAGACCGAAGGCGAGAAGGTGCGCGCGAGCCACATCCTCGTCAAGACGGTGGCCAAGCAGGAGGTGCCGGAGCTCGAACAGGTGAAGAGCTTCCTCAAGCAGCGCGATGACCGTAGTCGCGTTCAGGGGATCATCCAGCAGACGCTGCGCACTTCGCAGGTCAAGGTGACCGACGAATTCAAGGATTTCCTGCCGAAGGACGAGGAATCGGCCGCCCCCCTTGAAACGCCGGCGGAATAATGATATACTATCCCCCCGTTGAAAGGAAAAGAAGAAAATGAGCCAGCACGCATCTCTTAAGGGTTCCGGCAAGATCACCTCCAAGCGCAATGTTCTCAAGCGTTTTGAGCGCGTTGACCTCCTCCAGAAGCGCGGGGAGTGGAAGGAAGGTTGCCGTGGCCTGGGTCTTAAGAAGACCAAGCCCGAGGCCTAAGGATTTATTCTTAGTCAGAAGAGAGGTGCCGAGCCGTTCGCGGTTCGGCACTTCTTTTTTCATGAGGTTGGCAATGGCGGCGAAAATTTTGGTATAATGGGTGGGTATGAAAAAGGCATTGTTTCTTGTTGGTTTGATGGTGGCCGGGGCGGCGCTGGGTGCGGATGTTCCGATTCGCGGGGTGGTGGAAGGTTATTACGGCCGTCCGTGGGGTACGGAAGGGCGGCGGTCGCTGTTGGAGTTCATGGGGGAAAACGGCCTCAATACGATGATCTACGGGCCGAAGGACGATCCCTATCACCACGGCAAATGGCGCGAGGAGTATCCGGCGCGCGAACAGGCCGATTTCAAACGGCTCCTCGAAGTCGCTCGGAAGAACCGGGTGGACTTCTACTGGGCCATCCATCTCGGCGGCGCGGTGGCGAAGGAGGGGGCGGCTCAGCAGCGGGATTTCGCCGACGTCTTCCGCAAGCTGGAGTCGATGTACGCCATCGGCTTCCGCTGCTTCGCCGTCTTCTTCGACGATTTCGGCGATCCCGACGTGGAACTGCACGCGCTCATCGCCAACCGCATCCTCCGCGAGTTCCTGCAAAAGAAGGGCGATTGCCGTCCGCTCATCATCTGCCCCAATGTCTATTGGGCGACCGGCGATTCGTATCAGCAGACGCTTGGCGAGCGGCTCGATCCGGCGGTGCTGGTCTTCTGGACGGGGCCGGCGGTCTGTTCGGAGCTGACGCCTTCCTCGGTTGCGACCATCGCCGCCGAGCTGAAGCGCCCGCCGCTCGTCTGGTGGAACTGGCCGGTCACCGACTATCGTCGCGACTGCCTGCTCCTGGGCCGCACTTACGGGCTTGTCTCCGAAGGCGTCGCCGGCATCATCCTTAATCCCATGGAAAACTGCGAGGCCAACAAGATCGCCCTCAAGGGTTTCGCCGACTGGGCGCGCGACCCGGAGGCGTTCGACTCGGAGAAGGACTGGGAGGCGTCTTTCGATGCGCTCTATCCCGATCCTGAAATCGCCGCGGCGATGCGCGTTTTCGCCACGCACAATTCCAGCGCCTATCCCAACTTCAGCGCCTTTGACCGCGAAGAGTCCGCCCCGGCCCGGCGGCTGCTGGCGTCCGCCGCGGACGAGCGCGCGAAGACGGGCCGCTTCTCGCCCGTCACGGAAAAGCGCCTCGGCAAGCTCTTCGTTCAGATCCGTACTGCGGCGGAGACGCTGCTCGAAAAGCTCCCCGCCGCCCATCCGAAGCTCTTCTGGGAAATCGAGGGCTGGCTTCAGGACGAGCGGATGCTGATGGAGATGGCACTGCTGGCGATTCGTCTCGATCGTGCCGACGAGGCGGCGGAGAGCGTCCTCATGGGCAATATCCGGCGGTTGTGGCTGGAGGCGAATGCGGCCGGCGAAATGCATGTCCGCAAGTTCGCCGCGGCCACTTTCGAGGGAGACCACGGCGTCATTCCGGCCAAGGCGTCCAACCGGTATCTGAGGCCGTTTGTCGAGGAGGTGGTCGTGGATCATCTTCGGCGCCGCTATGCGCGCCGTACCGGCAAGTCGTTCGGTGACGGCGAGGGGCTCAAGGTGGTTTCCTCGGCTACGGCGCTCGCGAATCCCGTAGCCGAGCGGCGGGGCAAGGAGGCGGGGTTGAAGCCGATGCTGGAGACGGTCGTCCTGTCGCCCGGCGAATCGTTCCTCCTGCAGCTCCCGGCGAACTGCCAGGCCTCCTATTTCCACGCGCGCTTCGAGGACGGAGAGGCGCTGAAGGCGGGTGCGGTGGAGATTTCGCAGGACGCGAAGTCGTGGAAACGGGTGGCGGCGCTGGACGACGGCGTCAACGCGCAGTTGCCGTTGCCGCCCGCCGAGGGCTGGCGCTTCGCCCGCTATCGCAATGCCGCGTCCGCCCCTGTGCGGCTGAAGGCGCTGCTCTTCAAATTCGACGTCGAGGGCGAAACCTCCTTCTTTGACGCACTCATGAAACTTGAAAGGTAAAACAAACATGGAAAAGGCCAATTACACTTATTTTGTCGCCGGCGGCATTCCCCAGCCGGACTTCAGGACGGGAGCTGATATCGCCGCGCTCAAGACGCTTGACCGCAAGGCGTGGATGGCGATTTCGATGCCGGTGAAGGGCGTGCGCTTCGACGCGCGGTTCCTTGAGCTTCTCGACGCCGACGGCGACGGCCGCATCCGCACGCCGGAAGTGATCGAGGCCGTGAAGTTCATGGAGTCGAAGGGCGTCGATCTCGATTCGCTCTTCAAGCCCTCGGAAGAGGACGAGAAGAAGCTCGCCGACGTCCTGTCGCGCGCGGCGGATCTCGCGAAGCTGCCGCCCTCGGAGGCCGATCAGGCGGCGCTGCGGCAGTGGGAGGCGGACGGCAAGTCGCCGGCGGTGGCCGTGTGCGGCGAGGCGACGGCAGAGGCCGAGGCGGCGCTCAAGGCGGTCGAGGGCGTCATCGAGGCGTTCTTCGCGCCGCCGCCGGACATGCCGCTCGTCACCGAGGATCCCGACAAGGTGCTGCCGCTGAAGGATCATCTCAATCCCATTCACCTGGAAGCGATCCTCGCCTTCGCCGAAAAGTGCGTCAAGCCCGTCCTCGGCGAGAAGACGGAGCTTACGCGGCTGGAGTACAAGCGCGTCAAGGCGGCCTTCGCGCCCTATCGGGCGTGGGCGGCGGCGAAGCCGGTGATGAACGCGGGGGCGAAGGGGACGCTGGAGGAGGAAGAGCGGCTGCTGCGCTACAAGCTCCATTTCGTCGAGTTCCTCGAAAACTACGTGAGCATGAAGCGGCTCTATGCCGGCGAAGGCGGCGCCATCTTCCAGACCGGGGTCCTGCGGATCGATGCGCGCGAACTGAACCTCTGCTTCCATGTCGATTCGGAGGCGGCGCACGCGGCGCTCGCCGGAAAGTCCAAGTGCTGCGTCCTCTACCTGAAGCTGACGCGGCCGGGCGAGGGCGCCGAGCGGCTGATTGCCGCCGTGGTCACCGCCGGCACGGTGGGCGGGCTCTATGTCGGCCGCAACGGCGTCTTCATCGACCGCGACGGCAAGGACTGGGAGGCGGTGGTCACCAAGGTGGTCGAGTCGCAGGTGTCGCTCCTGGAGGCGTTCTGGGCGCCGTGGCGCAAGATCGGCGAGGGCATTTCCGCAATGGTCAAGAAGTTCCTCGGCGACCGGCAGACGGCGGCCACCGCCAATGTCTCCGCGGGGACGAAGGACGCGCAGGCCGGCGGCGCGGCGGTGGCGAGCTCTGTCGCGGCGATTGGCATCGGCATCGGCATGGTCGGCGCGGCGCTCGCTTCGGTGCTGGCGGCGGTTTCTGGCATGAACGCCTGGCAGCTGGTCGTTTCGATCGCCGCGGTCATCGCGGTGGTGTCGTTGCCGAGCATGATCCTCACCTGGTTCAAGCTCCGCCAGCGCGACCTCGCGGCGATCCTGAACGCCAGCGGCTGGGCGGTCAACCGCCCGATGCGCTTCTCAATGAAGCGGGCGGCCGTCTTCACGCGCGCGATGCCCAATCCGAACGCGCGGCGGGTGTTCCTCTGGGCGGCGGCGCTTGCGCTCGTCGCGGTCAACCTCTTCCTCTGGCTCCCCATGCTCGCGAAGTGACATGAAGCTCACCTTTTACGGCGCCGCGCAGACGACTACGGGCTCGATGCATCTCGTCGAGGCGAACGGCAAGCGCATCCTTCTCGACTGCGGGCTATACCAGGGGCATCGTAAGGAGGCGTTCGAAAAGAACCGCAACCTGCCGGTTGACGCGAAGAAGATCGACTACGTCATCCTCTCCCACGCGCACATCGACCATTCGGGGAACCTGCCGCAGCTCGTCAGGCAGGGTTTCCGCGGGCGGGTCTTCGCGCGGCAATCGACGACCGACCTCTGCGACGTGATGCTCCGGGACTCGTGCTTCCTCCAGAAGCGCGACCTCGAATATGTCAACAAGCGGCGCAAGAAGGAGGGGAAGACGCCGTTCGAGCCGCTCTACGACGAGAAGGACGTCGATGCGCTGATGCAGCTCTTCGTCCCGACCCATATGCACGAGCCGCGCGAGATTGCGCCGGGAATCACGCTGGAGTTCTTCAATGCGGGGCACATCCTTGGGAGCGCCCTCGTCCAGCTTGACGTCAGGAGTGACCACGGGCATAACCACCGGCTCCTGTTTTCGGGCGATCTCGGCCAGCCGAACCAGCCCATTCTCCGCCATTACGAATATCCTGCGGGGGCCGATATCCTCCTGGTCGAGTCCACCTACGCCGACCGCTACCATCCCTCGGCCGATGACGTGGAACTGCGGCTGGAGAAGTACCTGAAGTACATCGACCGCCACAACGCGAAGCTCCTTGTTCCCGCGTTTTCCGTCGGCCGCACCCAGCAGATCATCTACTACCTGAACAAGCTTCGGGAGCGCGGCAAAGTGCCGCGCGAGGTGAAGGTGTTCATCGATTCGCCCCTTTCGCAGAAGGCGACGAAGATCTACGCCGCCCATCGCGAGGTCTATAACGACGAGGCGCGCAAGATGCTTGCCGAGGGGAAGGACCCGCTCGAATACCCGGGAATGACCTTCGTGGGGTCGCCCGAGGAGTCGATGGCGCTCAACGACACCCCGGGGCCGATGATCATCATCGCCGCGAGCGGCATGTGCGAGGGCGGGCGGGTGCTCCATCACCTCAAGCACTGCGTCCAGGACGAGGACAACATCATCCTCATCTGCGGTTTCCAGGCGGAGAACACGCTCGGCCGGCGCATCGTCGAAAAGCGCAATCCCTTGCGCATCTTCGGCGAGGAAGTGGAGCTGCGGGCGCGGGTGGAGGTCATCAACGCGCTTTCGGCGCACGCCGACCGCGCGGGGCTCATCGACTGGATCGACGAGGTGAAGGACAACGTCCGCCACGCTTTCGCCGTCCACGGCGAGCCGGAGAAGGTGAATGCCATGTGCGAAATCCTGAAGGAACGCGGCATTCGGAACGTCGTGGCGCCGCTTCCCGGCCAGACCTACAGGTTCGATTGAGCGAATTATGGTATAATAGGGCGAAATGGAGAAGATTGACAATGCGATGGCGAAGGCGGCGGTCCTCACGGAGGCGTTGCCGTACATTCAGGATTTCCGCGGTTCGGTAGTCCTCATCAAGCTGGGCGGTTCGGTGATGGAGGTCGAGGCGAATCTCGATTCCCTGATGGACGATGTCGCCTTCATGCGGGCGGTGGGGATGAAGGTGGTCATCGTCCACGGCGGCGGCAAGGCGATTTCCAAGGCGCTCAAGGAGTCGGGAATCGAGCCGAAGTTCGTGGACGGTCTCCGCGTCACCGACGAGCCGACGATGGAGATCGTGCGCCGGACGCTCAACAATACGGTCAATCCCGATCTCGTGAACCGGCTGCGGAAGCGCGGGGCGAACGCCCGTCCGTTGCACGGGAACTGGCTCTTCGGAGCCAGGAAGATCGCCGATCCCGACCGCGGCTATGTGGGCGAGGTCGTCGCCGTCGAAACGCGCGCGGTCGTCGAGATGCTCGATGCGGGCGTCATTCCGGTGATCACACCTCTCGGCACCGGCGTCGATGACGGCCATCTCTACAACATCAACGCCGATTTCGCGGCCGCGGCGCTCGCCAAGGCCATCAAGGTGCGCAAGTTCGCACTCGTATCGGATGTGCCGGGGCTGCTGGAGAATCCCGACGATCCGACGACGCTTTTTTCCACCCTCCGGCTCGGCGACGTCGCGTCGCTCGTCAAGAAGGGGGTCATCACGGGAGGAATGCTCCCGAAAATCACCAGCTGCGTCGAGGCGATCGAAAGCGGCGTCCGCAAGGTGCATCTCGTGGACGGCCGTATGGCGCACTCGCTTTTGCTGGAAATATTCACGCGTGAAGGCGTGGGAACGGAGATACACGAATGAGCAGCAACAACAAGGACATCCTCGACCTCTATCGCGCCAAGGTCATGCCGACCTATAAGCCCGCCATCGTCCTGCAGAGCGGCAAGGGGCTCACGGTTCGCGATGCCGACGGGCGGCTCTACTACGATTTCACCAGCGGCATCGGCGTGCAGGCCGTCGGGCACTCGCATCCGAAGGTGGTCAAGGCCATTCAGGAGCAGACGGCGACGCTTACCCATTGCTCCAACCTCTTCGTGAATACGCCGGCGACGATGCTTGCGGCCAAGCTCGTGGAGATCTCCGGTCTCGGCGGCAAGGTCTTCTTCTGCAATTCGGGAGCCGAGGCGAACGAGGCGGCGATCAAGCTTGCGCGCAAGTGGGGTGCGGCGAATGGCGGCCGTTACGAGGTCGTCACCTTCCGTCAGGGCTTTCACGGCCGGACGCTGGCGACGGTGGCGGCCACGGCCCAGGCCTGGTGCCAGGAGGGGTACGATCCGCTTCCCGTCGGGTTCGCATATGCCGACTATAACGATCTCGAAAGCGTAAAGGCGGCGGTTAACGACAAGACGGTGGCGATCCTCCTCGAAGCCATTCAGGGCGAAGGCGGTGTCACGCCGGCTACCGACGAGTTCATGCAGGGGGTGCGTGCGCTTTGCGACGAGAAGAACCTCCTCATGATCTGCGACGAAGTTCAGTCGGGAATGGGTCGCACCGGCAACTGGTTCGCGTGGCAGGGGACGGGGGTCAAGCCCGATCTCTTCACCTGTGCGAAGGCGCTCGGCGGCGGATTGCCGCTGGGGGCGCTGGTGTCGAATGCGAAACTCGCGGACGTCTTCACTGCTTCTGCGCATGCTTCCACTTTCGGCGGCAATCCGGTGGCGGCGGCGGCGGCATTGGCGGTCATCGAGGTCGTCGAACAGGACGGGCTGCTGAAGAAGGCGACGGAAGTGGGCGGATTGTTCAGAGAGGCGTTGCAGGGTTTCGCCGACAAGTACGATCAGGTGCTCGCCGTCCGTGGCAAGGGCCTGATGCTCGGGCTGGTCATTGATGGTGACGTGAAGGCGGTGGTCGAGGCGCTTAGGGAGCAGGGCATCCTTGCGCTTACCGCCGGGCGGAACGTGGTCCGTTTCCTGCCGCCGCTTACGCTCGGAGAGAGCGATCTCGAAGATGCCATCGAGATGATCGCTGATGCCTTGGAGAACGTCTTCGGAGGATAAGCCGCTATGCACGTCCCTTCCGAGCTCGTGGCGGCGTTTCGGGCGCGAGCGGTCGATTCGACCAAATACACGGTCGGGACGGTGGCGGTCGTCGGCGGGTCGGGACATTACATTCATGCGCCGGTCATCGCTGCGCTCGGGGCGCGGGCTGCCGGTGCCGGGCTCGTACACCTCGTGGTGCCCGACGCTTCGCGCATTGCCGCGGGTTCGCTGGTGCCGGAGGCGACTTTCACGAAACTGACCGCTACCTGCGTTCCGCCCAAGGCCGAGGTGACGGTGGCGGGGATGGGGCTTGGGGTCACGGTTTCGTCCGAAGCCATTCTTTCACGCCTCCTTTCCGGCGCCGGAGGGCGCTATGTGCTCGATGCGGATGCGCTTGCCGTCTTGGCGCTCTGGTATGCGAAGCGGGGCGGTTACGATCCCGTGGCCGGGCAGGAGATCATCCTCACTCCGCACGAGGGCGAGGCGGCCAAGCTCCTCGGGTGGAAGCGCGAGCGCGTGGCGGCCGATCGCCGCGCGGCTGCGGCGGAAATCGTCGCACGGTACGGCGCGACGGTGGTGCTCAAAGGGGCTCGCACGCTCGTTTTTTCGGCCGATGGCAAGCGCGTCTATGAGAACGCGACGGGAAATCCCTTTATGGCGCTGGGGGGAATGGGCGATCTTCTCGCCGGGGTGATTGGCGCACGCTGGGCGTACCTGAAGGGCGACGCCTTCCTGTCGGCCGCATCGGCCGTCTATCTCCATTCGCTCGCCTCCGACCGTGTGGTTGCGGCGGCGCGCGATCCTTCAATTGTCAACACGGCTTCGGAAATCGGTTCGTTGCGGGTGCAGCTCGACCGATGAAGCCGGTTGTCCGACAGGGAAAGAAAGGGAGGCGATCATGGTCAACTACGACGGACTTATCAGCCAGCTTCATCTTACCCAAGGCGCATTTGCGCTGCTGACCAATCAGGCGACGAGCACCACCGGGCGGCTGAAGGCGCTTTTCCCCGACCGCTTCAAGTGTCTTTTCTCGGCGGAGCACGGCTTTTACGCGATGGCGGCTCCGGGCGAAAAGACCATGGACGGGCACGATGATTTCTGGGATCTGCCGTATTATTCGCTTTACGGCGAACACCGCAAGCCCACGCCGGCGATGCTCGCGGGATTGAAGCGGGTGATCGTCGATCTCTGCGATATCGGCGTTCGGTGCTATACCTATCTCGCCACGCTCGGGAATGTCCTGGAGGCGTGCGCCGAGCAGGGGGTGGCGGTCACGGTTCTCGACCGCGAGATTCCGCTTGGCGGAATCATCGATGGCCCGATGCGTCGTGACGACTTTTCTTCGTTCGTGGCGCCGTACAATGTGCCGCTTTGCCACGGGATGACGCCGGGCGAGTGCGCGTACTGGATCGCCCGCGAGAAGCATCTTGAGCTCGACCTTTCGGTGGTGCGGCTCCTGAGGTGGAACCACGCCGCGCGCGCGCCGTGGCCGAATTTCGTGCCGCCCTCGCCGGGCATCCGCACCTGGGACAGTGCCGCGCTTTATCCGATGACGCTCTTCACCGAAGCGTATCCGGCCGTCGATTGCGACCGCGCAGGTCCACTCTCGTTCCGCATCCTCGGGGCTCCCTGGCTCGACCGCCGCAAGTTCATGGCCGATCTCGCGCCGGGGCTTTTCAGCTGCGGCGTGGCGATGCGGCCCTACCGTTATCAGCCGGGCACGGGGACTTACGCGGGCAAGACGCTCGACGGCGTCCTTTTTACGGTGATGAAGCCCGAGACCTACTATCCCGTGACGGCGGGGACGCTCGTCTTCGCGTCGCTCATGTCCCGTCATGCCGCGGAGATGGCGGAAGGGGCGAGGCCGGAGTGGCTCGACAAGCTTACGGGCTCTTCCGACATCCGCGCGGCGCTCGCGGCCGGGGATCTGGAACCGCTTTTCCATGCGTGGATCGCGGGGCAGGACGAGTATTTGAAATCGCGGGTAAACCTTTACTGACGAAACACCAAACCGAAAGGACCTAAGGAGAATGACGATGAAGAGGACGGGAATGCTGCTCGCGGCGATGACGGTGGCGGGGATGGTCTCGGCGGCGACGCCGGTCGATCCGCTCAACGCGAAGATGCTCACCGAGTGGGGCGAGAAGGTGACGGCGGAAAACGCCTGGCGCGAGTATCCGCGGCCGCAGATGGTGCGCGAGAACTGGCAGAACCTGAACGGCAAGTGGCGCTTCGGCGTCGGCACCTGGAACCAGGACTTCCTGCCCAAGACCGACCGTGAGATCCTGGTGCCGTTTTGCGTGGAGTCGCCGCTTTCTGGCGTGGGGCTCCTGGTGGAGACGAACGACGTCATGGTCTATGAGCGCGAGTTCTTGTGTCCGCTTAAGGAGGGCGAGCGGGCGATCCTCCATTTCGAGTCGGTCGATTACCGCACGCAGGTCTTCGTCAACGGCCGCGAGGCGACGGATTATCCGCACGAGGGCTACTCGGTGCCGTTCGAGCTGGACGTGACGAAATTCCTGAAGCCGGGCGCGAATGCGCTTAAGGTCGTCGCCTGGGATCCGACGACGGCGGGCGATCAGGCGGTCGGCAAGCAGATCCGCATCAACCAGCAGTGCTTCTACACGCGGTGCTCGGGCATTATGGGCACGGTGTGGCTGGAGGTCGTGCCGGAGACGCATGTCGTCAGCTATCAGGTCGTCGCCGATCCGGACGCGGCGACTGCCGAGGTGAAGGTGACGGCGGAGGGGAACCTCTTCGGCGCGAAGATTGCGGTGAGGGCGCTGGATGGCGAGCAGACGGTGGCCGAGGGCGTGATGAAGAAGTACGGCGAGAGCGTCAAGCTCACCTTGCCGAAACCGGTGAAGGCGTGGAGCCCGGAGTCGCCGTTCCTCTACGGACTGGAGATTGAAGTAACGGACACGGCGGCGAAGACGAAGGATCTTGTTCGCGGCTACTTCGGCGCGCGCAAGCTGGA
The DNA here is from genome assembly GCA_045641645.1 of Kiritimatiellia bacterium. Lineage (GTDB taxonomy): Bacteria > Verrucomicrobiota > Kiritimatiellia > RFP12 > UBA1067 > UBA1067. The sequence goes on along the minus strand of JAZUHK010000059.1, from coordinate 13,715 downwards.
GCGCAAGAAAGACGCGAAGGGGCGGGTGTCGCTCTTCCTGAACGGCAAGCGCATCTATCTTTTGGCGACGCTCGACCAGGGCTGGTGGCCGGACGGCTTTCTCACGCCGCCCTCGGAAGCGGCGATGCGCTATGACGTGGAGGTGCTTCGCAAGGCGGGCTTCAATACGATCCGCAAGCACATCAAGGTGGAGCCGCGGCGTTTTTATTACGACTGCGACCGGCTCGGGATGATGCTCATTCAGGATATGCCCTGCGGAGCGGCGATCGGCGACTGGTGCAAGGATCCGTGGGTGGAGCCGAATGATATTTTCCGGCAGACGCGCTACGCGGAGTATCGCCGGGAACTGAAGGAGATGGTCGAGCATCTTTTCAATTCTCCCTCGATCATCATGTGGGCGCCGTATAACGAGAGCTGGGGGCAGCCGACCATGTCGTTCTGCGAGATGACCTACAATTGGCTTCGCGAGGCCGATCCGACGCGCTTTTTAGACGGGCCTTCGGGCTGGTGGGACTGGTGGAAGGGCGGCTCGTGGTTCGCGCTTAACCAGCACGAAGAAGATAAGTCGCCGGTGGCGCCGACGGACACCTACGATGTCCACGGCTACGGCGACGAGCCGCAGTTCAAGTTCTATCCCGATGCGCCGCGCGCGCCGTTTCTCGGCGAGTTCGGCGGATATTCGTTCGTGGTCACGAACCACAGCTGGCAGAGCAAGGAGAAGTTCGAGTATCACACCTTCCCGAACCGCGAGGCGCTCTTCGAGAGTTATGCGAAGTCGCTGGAGGGACTGAAGAAGCTGGCGCGCGAGGGGCTCGTCGGAAGCGTCTATACCCAGACGACCGACGTGGAGATCGAGTTTAACGGGATCATGACCTACGACCGCAAGGTCATCAAGTTCGATCTCGAAAAGATGAAGAAGCTTCACGACGCCATTTACGCGGCGGCGGAAGAAGGTTCTCGGTGATTTGTTTCGAGACCGTCATCCGCTTTGCGCGCATTGGCGATGCGGCGCTTGCGGCGAAGGCGCCGGCGCATTGGCGTGAGAAGGCGGCGGCGAAGCGCTTTGAGCGCGATCGGAACCAGGAGCTCGTGGTCGGCGGGCTGCTGGTTTCGATTCTCGAAGAGGTGGCGCCGGCGGCGCTTGACGGCGGTGATCTTGAAATCCGGCTTACGGCGGCGGGCAAGCCGCTGTTGGCGGCGATGCCGGAAGTGTGCTTTTCCCTTTCGCATTCGGGCGAGGTGGTGATGGTGGCGGTTTCGTCGCGTCCGGTTGGTTGTGATGTCGAGAAACGGGAAGAGCTTTCGCCCGAGCTTGCCGCGCAGATCGGTTCGATAGAGGCGTGGACTTTTCGGGAGGCGCTCTATAAATGTGGTGATCCCGCCGCGCGCGTACGGGCAGTTCCCGCTCCGCGTGGTTATGCTGCCGCCGTTGCTGATTAGGATCCTTGCACGGCGTTGTCGCGAAGGTGGGGAAGCATGTGAACGTCGATGACATTGTCAGCCGTTTTGAATTTTCTTTTCCCGGCGTATGTGCCGCGTGGATAGCAAGGTTCAAAATATGATCAATGAATTATGATATAATTTGAGCGTAAAAATGCGATGGAGGATTTATGATTGGTAGAAAAGATGAGATTAATCGTTTAAATCTTGTCTGGTAATATAATGTCGTCGCAAAGGCAGGGAAACAAATGAACGTCGATGACATCATCAGCCGCATTCGGCGGGGCGAAGACAGCGTGACGCAGTTCAAGCGTCAGGCCGTCGGCGTTGCCAAGTTGGCGGACGAGATGGTGGCCTTCGCCAACGCCGAGGGCGGTGTCATTCTCTTCGGCGTGGATGACGACGGCACGGTTGTCGGTCTCAACGCAGAACAGAAGGCGCTTGTTAACCGAGAACTTGCCAATGCCGCGAGCGACGGGGTGCGTCCGGCCATTTATCCGCGCACTGAATTCCATGAGATCGACGGCAAGCTGATCCTCGCGATCATCGTTCCGGAAGGTGTCTCCAAGCCGTACGCGAACAAGTCCGGCGAATACTGGACGAAGGCGGGCCCCGACAAGCGGCGCGTGACGGCGCGTGACGAACTGCAGCGAATGCTTCAGAATTCGCTGCTCATTCATGCGGACGAATTGCCTGTGCGCAAGACGTCGGCCGCCGACATCGATCTCGTCCATTTTGGCAAGTTCATCCGCGTCCACTTCGATTGCGAGCTGGACGACTTGCTGAAGCGCGAGAAAATTGGGCTTGAGCAGCTGCTGAACAACCTCGGGCTTGCGGACGGTGCGTTGCTGACGCTTGCGGGAGTCATGCTCTTCGGCAAGTTCCCGCAGAAGAACCATGCGCAGTTCATGGTCAAGGCGGTTTCGTTCGTCGGCAACGATTCGGCAGGCAGCTACTATCGCGATAGCGAGGACATTACGGGAACGATCGCCGAGATGTATCGCGGCACGATGTCGTTTCTGAAGCGCAACCTGCGTCATGTCCAGGCGGGGCAGGGCTTCAATTCGCTTGGCATCCTTGAGGTTCCCGAAGAGGCACTGCAGGAACTCGTCGTCAACATGTTCATGCACCGTGATTACTTTGTCGAGTCGCCGTGGCGCGTGTTCATCTTTGATGACCGCATCGAAATCATCAGTCCCGGTTGCCTCCCGAATCATCTCACCATCGAAAAGATGAAGTCCGGCGTTTCCTGCGCCCGGAACGCGACAATCGCTTCCTTCGCGTCGAAGGAACTCCCGTATCGTGGCCTTGGCACCGGCGTCAAACGTGCCGTTGAAGTCGTTCCCGACATCCAGTTCGAATCCGATCGCGACGCCAACTGGCTGAAGGCAATCGTCAGGCGTGAAAACAAGAGCGGTGGTGCTGATTCCTGGGAATCCGACCAGAATCAGCCTAAGACAACTCCAGAATCGGCCCAGGAACCCGACCAGAACCCGACCAGAACCCGACCAGAAGTTTTGGACGATTTATCCACATCGTGCGGATTAGTGTATGACGCGATCGTGAGAGATGATCGAATTACCTATCGAATGATGGCGGAAAGGCTGAAGCTCAACAAGGATACGGTCAATACGGCGGTTCAAACATTGATTGACCACCAGCTCTTGCGTCGCATCGGCCCGAAGAAGGGCGGCAGATGGGTGATATCAGAAGTGAGGTCTTGTTCATGAAAAGAATCAAGGTTCAGGTCGGCATTTGGGAGGGGATGTACAATCCCGCGTTTAATTCCACCGAATTCGGGGGAATTGCGAAGACGACGGCGGTCGCAATCTGCTAAAGTAGTCATTTCATCTCACAACTCGATTTCACAAGAAAGGACAACTCAAAGTGAACGCAAAGACACTCATGACCACGGCTCTTACGGCGATGCTGGCGACCGTGACCGTGGCGGCGGACGTGACGGTGGGCGTCACGAACGTCGTCTCGCGGCAACGGTATCCGTGGAACGGGCTCGTCGATGTTGATTGTGAGGTGTATTGCAGCGACCCGGCGACGAACATCAACCTCTACCTGAGCGCGAAGGACAACGCGGCGGGCAAGTCGCTCCCGGTGCGGCATGTGTGGCTTGAAAGCGACGCGACGCACACCAACGCGCTCGCGGTGAAGGCCGGCAAGCACCGCATTGTCTGGGACGCGGGCGCGGATGCGCCGAACGTCGTCTCGGGCGACGTCACGATCGACGTGCGGGCGCTGGTCGGAACGGGTAATTACCTCGTGATCGACCTCTCGGGCGGTGCGAACGCCGCGAGCTATCCCGTGAGCTACCTCGGCGCCGAGCCGCAGGGCGGCTGGACCGACGAATACAAGACCGACAAGCTGGTGCTGAGGATGATTCTGCCCGGCACGTTCACGATGGGCAGCCCGGCGGGCGAGGTCGGGCGGGATAGTGACGAGGCACAGCATGAGGTCGTGTTGACCAAGCCGTTCTACATGGGCGTCTTCGAAGTCACGCAGAAACAGTACCAGCTGGTGATGGGAAGTAATCCGTCATACCACAAAGGTGACATGCGCCCTGTCGAATATGTTTCGTGGAATACCATTCGCGGCAATTCATCAACATACAACTGGCCGAATGCGAAGACTGTTGACCCCAATACCTTTATGGGACGGTTGCGGGCGAAGACGGGGCTGGACGGCTTTGACTTGCCGACAGAAGCGCAATGGGAATATGCGTGTCGTGCAGGCACGACAACGGCGCTCAACAATGGTAAGAATCTGACAAGTCTATATCAAGATTCGGCGATGGACGAGGTTGGACGATACGGGTACAATAATGGCTACCAAGGCCGAACGAAGGATGGCAAGGGAGGATATTCAGATTATCACACGACAGTGGGTTCCTATAAACCAAACGACTGGGGGCTCTATGACATGCACGGCAATGTGTGGGAGTGGTGTTTGGATTGGTGGACATCAAGCTTGTCGGCTGCGACAGATCCCGTTGGGGCGTCCTCGGGTTCGTACCGGGTCCGCCGCGGCGGGGGTTGGTACGACTGCGCGTACAACTGTCGTTCGGCCTACCGTAGCCACTGCTACCACCCGTCGAATTACGACGGCAATCTGGGCTTCCGCCTCTCCAGGACCCTGCCATGATAACAAGATACAAAATAAAAACGCGCGTAGGCGGGCGCGGTAGCGCCACGCTGGAGCGCGGCGAAAAATAAAGGAATAAGAATGCAGGTGCGCGTCATCACGATGAAGTACAATGAAGGTCAGCAGGGCTTCTCCGAAGAAGCCCTGCGGTCAGCGACCTTCGGGCGTGATGTGCTTGCCTTCAGGCGGCGGTTGCGTGGGCGGTGGCGGCAATCGACGGCTGTCGGCGGCAGTCGGTAGCAATCGAATCGGCGGCAATCGAAATAAGGAGCGGTGCGGCATGATTGAGATTCTCAAGAAATCGACGGGTTACAAGCGGCTTGACGTTTACATCCTGATGAACGTCATCCAATTGGAGACGCTGGTCTTCTGTCGCCGGTTTCTCGACTGGAAGACCGAAGATCCCTGCGGACGCCAGTTCGACCAGATGACGCAGGCGGCGCGTTCCGGCGTGAAGAACCTGACCGAGGGCAGCGAGCGTGAGGCAACCTCGGCGCAGAACACGCTGAAGCTCCTGGATGTGGCGAAGGCGAGTCTCTGCGAGTTGCGCGATGACTACATGACATGGCTTCTGGACCGCGATCTGCCGCCGTGGCGCCAGAGTTCGCCCGAGGCCCAGGAGGTTTACAAGGTTCTGCTCGACCAGGCCGAGTACGGCGACGACGTCAACTATGACGTGGCGGTGAGAATCATCGCGACGCGGCGGAAGTTCGCGAAGTGGTTCGGCGAGAAGGGGCGGGATTTCGATGGCAATCGACAGCAGTCGAATGCAAACGATTGCAATCGAATCGACGGCAGTCGAGGGCAATCGAATGCAGGCGTCGTTTTCGCCAACGCGATGCTGATTCTGATCGGACGCTCGCTGCACATGCTGGGCAACCTGATGTCGCGGCTCGGCGAGGAGTTCCGCCAGGAGGGCGGGTTCTCCGAACGCATGACCGCCGCACGGGTCGAGGCGAAGCGCGAGGCGCGGCAGGCCGTCGACGAGGATGCGCCGAAGTGTCCGCAGTGCGGGGCGCTGATGCGCCTCAGGCACAGCGCGCGAGGCGATTTCTGGGGCTGCACGGCCTACCCGACCTGCCGCGGTACGCGGCAGGTTCTCGGCGGCGGTCGGCAGCAGTCGAATCGACGGCAGTCGGCAGCAATCGAATCGACAGCAATCGGCAGCAGTCGACAGCAATCGAAAATTTGAAAGGAACGAAACGATGAAGAAACTTTTGATGATCGTGATGGCGCTCGCGGCGGGAATGGCCGCGTTCGGCGAGAGCGCGGCGTTCGCCCGCGCGACGGGCGCGTCGATGCGGCTCGACACGCGAGCGGGGGTGAGAATCGCCGCGAAAGGCGCGAGCGAGACGATCGCGTATAGCCCGCGGTGGGCGCGCGACGGCGAGGGCGCCGCCGCCACCTCGTGCAGTGTGACCGCCGACGGCGCGACACTGAAGACGGCGAGCGACGAGGGCGAGGTCGCGTGGTCACCCACGACAACCGGGGCGCATACGCTCACCCACACGGCGGGCAGCGTCGCCTACACGGCGCAGTTCACGGTGTTGGGCGACGACGTGCAGTTTCACGGAGGTGTCTTGCCGCCGATCGAGGAGGTGTATGAAATTGTGACGAATGACATGACATTTGTCGTGACGAATTACAATTACAATGTCGTCTGGCCGGCAGACAAGGTTCATCTTATTGATTCACCCTTAACGGTTCCCGGCTATATGACGCTCATGATCGAGCCGGGGGCGGTCGTCAAGTTTATGACGGGAACGTCGCTCTCGGTCGAAAGCGGGGCGTACTGCACGGCCAATGGTGTCATCTTCACGCACGTCAACGACGATACGGTCGGCGGCGACACGTTGATGGACGGCGACGCGACGAAGCCGGTGATGGACGGCTACAAGCTTACGGGCAACATCTACGAGGACGACGCGACAGAAGAGCGCTACACTGCGCCGCAGACGCTCACCTCGTCGATCAGCGGTACGCTGCGTTTGAAGGGGTACAAGGTCTATCTGGCCAATTCGTCGATCACGGTTAATTCCGGGGCGACGCTGACGCTTCTCCCCGGCGCGATCATCAAGTTCGCGAGCGGCTGCTCGATGACGGTCAACGGCACGCTCGACGCGCAGGGCACCCGCGCCGCGCCGATCGTGTTCACCAGCGCCAAGGATGACGACTGGGGCGGAGACACGAACGGGGATGGCCCGTCGGTGATCAATCCTGGCGAATGGGATTGCATTCGTGTGAGTGGTGGAAGAGCGGAGATGTCGAATGTCCAGGTCCTGTATTCGAGCCGAAATTTGGATGTCGGTGCAATCAATGTGACAAGCTCTGGTGGCACGGTAGTTTTCAATGACGGATTGATTGCAGGGTGTAGATATGATGCGGTTGGCGTTGAGAATGGGAATGTTTATATGACCAACTCGGTCATCCGTGATGCTGCTCAGGCGTTCCGACATTGGACGCGAGACCCAATTGTGAATTGTGTCATCTATGATTGCGGAAAGCTGACGCAGGGCGGCGGACAGCATTTTGTCAATTGCGTGTTTTCAAAAATCAGCGAGACGTGGGAGGCGTTTGGTTTCCCCCAGAATGGTACGACCTATCGTAACTGCTGTTTCTGGAATGAGGGCGGCAGCGTCTTAACTGGAGAAGGAACTCAGGATGCCATGAAGGTTTGCGGCAAGGACGGCAACATTTGGGGTAACCCCAGGTTCCTCGACCCCGACAACGGGGACTTCCGCATTGCGGCGGATTCGCCGTGCGTTGATGCGGGTGATACGGACACTGCTCCCGCCAAAGACTATTATGGGCAACCGCGTGTCGGCGCGGCGGCGGACATCGGCATTTGCGAGGTTTTGCCGCGCTATGCGGCAAGCGATGTGGATCTGCGGGCGAGTGACGTCAGTGCAGGGACGACGGTTACGGTTGGAGAGGACATTACTGTTGCCTGGACGGTTGAAAATCTCGGAAGCGCGGCAGTTCACGATGCCTGGCGCGACAAAGTCGAGCTTGTCTCGTCTCGCGGCGAGCGGATCCTTCTCGGTGAGAAGATGACGCAGACGGGGCTTGCTGCCGGCGGTCGGCAGGTCTGTCGCGGCAGTTGGAAAGTGCCGGTCGTGGCCGAGGGAGAATATACGGTCGCGGTAACGGTTAACTATGCGCGCGATGTGTTCGAAGGAACATTGACGGCGAACAATGTGGCGCAATCGTCGGCGGTTCAGGTTGAAGTTCCGGTGTCTGATATCTCTGAATCCTCGGGCTGTGTGATTCCGGCGAGTGGAGAGAGCGTGTTGCATTTTGTCTTCGGAGCCGAGTCGGACAACCGGATGATCACCATCCGCACGACGGAAGGGGTGACGGCGATCTTCGGTACGCATGGCGTGCCGACCGAATTTGCCAATGTCGGTGTGGTTTCTGCGAGCGGTGGCGTAATCAGCTTCCGTGTACCCGATGAGACGAATGATGTTTATGTTCGATTGGTGAATGCGGGTGCCCAGGATGTGGACTGCGCGGTTGCATTCTCGGTGGCGAAAATGCAGATTGTCAACGTCTCGCCGCAGACGGTTCCGTATGATGGGAAAGTGACGGTTCGTATCGAAGGCGCGGGATTGGATCGTGTGAATCAGTTGTCTTATCGTGCAGCGGACGGATCGCTCGTCAATTGCGACAACTGGCGCATAAGTTCAAGCGGATTGATTGTTGCAACGGCAGACGGGGCGAAGCTTAAACAAGGTGCGCAATATCGTTTTGTGTTGACAGATTTTGATGGCGAGGTGCTTGAGTCGCTGCAGCTGGTGACGGTTACGGAAAAGCCGGCCAAGCCAGAGATCTGGGCGAGGATGGACGTGCCGCAGACGGTCCGCGCCGGACGATCGTATGTGTGTACGATCGAGTACGGCAATCGTGGCAATGCTGATGCTATCGCGCCGATTCTGGAGGTGTCGCTGTCGGGAAGTGGATCGCTGTCCCGGATCGACGAAGGTGTCTCGATGAAGAAGCTGTTCCTCGTTGGCGCGGGCGGATCCGGTGATGCGGGCATCTTGCTCCCTGGCGAGCAGCGAAAGGTGTCGTTCGCATATGTCGCCGGATCGTCGGCGGACAGTGTTTCTCTCAGAATTGGTGAATCTGCTGAATTGTCGGCCGCCGCGGCAAGAGTTGGGGCGAGGGGGATGGAGGCAACAGATTATGCCCTTGCAAAGGAATTGGTTGCTGATGTTGCTGCTGGCCGAGGAAGTGCTGTCTTTGGACGGGTGACGGATGCCGATGGGGAACCGGTTTGCGGTGTTGCATTGCGATTTGAGGGGGGTGATGTGTCCGTTGACGCCTTGACCGATAATCTTGGGTGGTATGTTGCTAGGGGTTTGGATGATGGCGAGTATGTTGTATTTCTGAATGGACAGACCAAAGCGAGCCCGTCACGAATTGTAATTGAGGAAGGTCATGACATTCGATTGGATGTCGTCGTGCCGGCACCGAACCTGACGGTGATTACGAGTGACGATTGCGATGGAGTCTATGCAGTGGCTTGGGATTCGGTTGGCGCAGACGAATTGATGGCAAATCTAGTCCGAAATGGCGAGTGGGTTTTTTATGGCTTGCCGATTGGACGTTATCGGATCGTGGCGTGCAAGGGCGATTCATTTGCTGATGCGCAGGTCAGCATTGGCACTGAAGGTGCACCTGAAGTTTTGTGTCTGATTCCGCAACGACATGGCAAGATAAGCGGAAGGGTAGCAGGTGCCTTGCCGTCAGATTGCTTCATCGAATCGGGGCGTCCAGTCGTGTGGATACAAGGCGAAGCGAATTCGTACTTGGTGGAGACGGACGCATCAGGAACTTATATCCTTGACGACGTTCCAAGCGGGATCTATGCCATTGAGTTGCTGATGCCGGATTCAGATCGAGTTGGGCAAGGCGAGGTTGTCAGGGTTGAGGGTTCTGCGACAACAACGCATGACATTGTCAGACCTGGGGCCTTGGAGGCAGAATCTAGTTCTTTGAAATCCGCCTTGAAGAAGACGATGCTAGGATCGGGGAAGCCAAGCGGGGTGGATTTCAATAGCTGGCTTGACTATGGATGGCAGGTTTACCGAGAGAATCAGGTGGACTATCCAGCATCGCCATACAATTGCAGACATAATCTTTCCAAGTATTGGCGCGATAGAAATGTTCGGGAAGAGTTTAGTCGGGATCTTGATCGGTTTGTGCGCATTAGATCGGATGCATCTCAGTTAGAACTCTGGGGCGCGTATGCGCAGGGTGCCGTCTTGGCGGGGAAGCAAGTGACCAAAAAAGCTAAGGCGGCAGTTAATGGGATGAAAATGGTTATTGAACTTTCGCAAGAGGTTTATGATCTTGCCAAATCTCTTTCGGGGGATTTAGCCTCGTTAGGTGAAGATGTCGAGTCGTTCCAGAATGACATAGCCGAGGGCGCGACGGGCATTAAACAGACTCTCTTTGCAATTATTGATCTGGCCGCGACAGGTAAAGATTTGGCGCAATTATACGTCCAGCAAGAACGTCTGATGCATCATCTTGACCAGATTCAAAGAGGATGCAAGCGACTTAGACTGACTAAACGCATATCGCATCATCTTGAGTTGCTTGAGAAGTGCTCAAAACTTTTTGCGGCGATTGATTATGCGAGCGATCTTAAAGAGGCGTGGGAACATGGCGAGAAGATTGCAGACGTTCAGGAACGTATAAATACGGCTAAAGGAATGATGGCGGAGATGGGATCGCAGGTGAAGCTCGCCGTTGAATGGTTCCTTCGCAAGGCGGAAGATTTCAACGCCTATCATTGTTGTGTTGGGGACGAGGAGGAAGACGTTGACACTTCGCCAGTACAGACGATTCGTGCGTCGAGCGTCAAGTCTGTTGATCCCAACGAGATGGTGGGGCCGATGGGGAAGGGCGATCTGGAGACGGAGCGATTCGTGAAGCCAGGGGAGTGGATGACGTACACCGTGTACTTCGAGAACAAGGCGGATGCCACGGCGGCGGCACAGGAGGTGACGGTGACGAATCCTCTCAGCGAATGGCTCGACTGGTCGACGTTCGAGATGGGCGAGGTGGCGTTCAACAACCAGATCGACCTTGGGCTGGTCGGCAAAAAGAACGGCACGAGCGAGGTGACGATGAACGGCACGAACTACGCCGTCAGGACGGAGCTGAAGCTGGATGTGAAGACCGGCGTCGCCGATTGGTACATGCGCATCGTCGATCCGACGACGGAGACCGGTTGGCCGGAGGACGTGTTCGCCGGGTTCCTGCCGCCGAATGACGAGACGTTCCGCGGCGAAGGCCACCTCACCTACCGCATCAAGGTGCGCGAGGACGCACCGAGCGGCGTTCGGATCGATAACTCCGCGACAATAATTTTCGACTACAATGATCCGATCGAAACCGATCCGGCGTGGTGGAACACGGTTTCGACGATGACAGAGGAAGCGACGGGTCAGTATGTCAAACTGGATCTCGTCGACGAACTCGGCATTGAGATTCCGACGAACGTCAACTATGCAGTGGGCGACAAGGTGACGGTGAAGGTCGAGGGGCTCGCGAAGGGCCTCAAAGTCGTCACGACACAGCAGAAGGAGACGACCGGCAAGAAGGCGGTCACCAACGTCATCTACACCATCGAGGGCGTGCCGACCGAGGCGATCGACTTCGAGACGCGGCCGATGTACGCGCGCGTCACCGTCACCTACAAGGACAAGGCGATGGGCGAGAAGGGCAAGGTCGAGTTGCTCCAGCCGATTGCGCTCTCGATCACGACGCCGGATCCGTCCGTGCTGACGGCGGGCGTTCTCAACGGGGTCTACGGCCCCGCCGACATCGCGGCGCTTTGGCCCGAGGTCGCGGACGCGAAGATCAACCCGAAGGACTGGTCCTTCAAGGGCTGGCCCGCGGGCATCAAGTACAACAACAAGGCGACAGCCGCGAACTGGAGCTATAAGGACGGCAAGGCGACGGTGAAGACGAACGCCGAGCCGTACACGGTCTACGGACAGCCCACCAAGGCGGGCGAATATCCGATCACCGCGACGTGGAAGCACAAGCTTGATGACAGCAAGACCACGGTGAGCGAGACGTTCTCGGCGGTGCTGACGGTCTGGGGCGATGACGGCGCGAGCGACTTCCGCTATGAGGATCAGGCGTATGTTGCGACGGCGACGAAGACGCTGGATGCGGACTTCAAGAGCTTCTCTGGCCTTCCGACCGGCATCAAGTACACGACGAAGCCGGTGACGACGAAGAACAAGGACGGGAGCGTCACGACGAACGTCGTCGCCTATTCGCTCTACGGCACGCCCACGAAGGCGGGCGTCTATGCCGTGACGGCGACGAAGGTCGATCCTGCCGATCCGGCTGGCAAGAAGACGGTGAAGGAGACGTTCCTTTGGAAGGTTGCCCCGGCGGACGCTCCGGTGTTCGCGCTCGACACGGGCACGGCGCCGGTCGAGGAGCTGAAGGCGCAGATTGTGCAAGGCGCTAACCAGGCGTTCGCGATTACGGCGAGCGAAGGCGCGAAGGTGACGGCGACGGGACTGCCGAGCGGCCTCAAGCTCGTGCAGGACAAGGCGACCAAGGCCTACACGGTCGCGGGCGTCGCCTCGAAGCCGGGCGAGTACTTCGTCACCTTCAAGACGGTGCTGAACGGCGTGACGACCGTCACGACGACGGCGTTCACGGTACAGGCGAATCCTTTTGCCGGAGTTTACCGCGGAAGCGCGATAACGGAACGAACTGCGGATGACGTGCGGCTGGCGATGTTCGAGGTGACGGTTGGAGTCAACGGCAAGGTCTCGATTTCCTATAACGAGGGCAAGACGAAGTACTCGGCATCGGCGAAGAGCTATGACTACGATTTCCAATCGGCTGGCGGGAAGGTGGCGTCCCTGACGTTCAAGGCGTCATCTGACGACAAGAAGGCGGGTCTGCCCGACCGCAGGGCTGAACTCCGTTTGCGCGGGCACGACGGTCTCTTTCGGGAGGTTCAGGTTTTCGTTGACGGTGCCCTTGCGGGAACGGGGTATGGTACGGTGAAGACGTTGGATGAAGGCGTGACGCTGCCGTCGCTGCAGACCTATGTGTTCACGAACGGGGTCGGATCCTCGCTGGCGACGCTCTCCGTCGCCTGGGATGCGAAGAAGGCGACCGCGGCATACATCGGCAAGCTCTTCGACGGCACGGCAATCAAGATGTCCGTTCCCGTCTGCCGTTGGGCGTGCGAAGGTGATGCTGCCGACTATGTCTTTGCGCCGTTCCAGGTGATTGCCAAGGATAAGACGGTCTATCTTCTTGGTGACGGATTCATCGACTGGATCGAAGGAAGCGAACGGCAGGATTCCCTTGCGGCGGCGGCAGTCTGCGACAAGGGCGACAAGAAGCTTGCCGAAGTCGTGCCGGAGGAGGGGGCCCTTACGGTTGTCGGCGACGGGCTTGAGCCCGAAACGTTCCTGTTTGCGGTGGTCTTTGACAACAAGCAGAAGCCCTCGGCGGTGGAGATTTACGACGCCGAGCCGCAGGAGGGTGAAAAGCCGCTGGCGAAGGTGACGACGAAACTCGGCAAGGCGACTGGCGGCATCACGATCACGCTGACGTCCAAGAAGGGCGACAAGGCGAAATACGTGATCGACCTCGTCTGGCAGGATGACTGTTATCTCGCCGGGCAGGTCATTCGCACGTGGAATGGCATCGTCGACGGCAAGCCCGCGAACCTGACGGCCTGCGGTACGGCGGAAGTGAAGTGAGACAGCCGGTTGCTGGATGAGTCCGATCTTGCCGCTCTGAGGGGGAGTTTGAAGTGAATTTTTGATTTTCTTCATTTTCCCCCTTGCGCGGTGGAGGTGAGATTTGATATACTATTTCCTTGTTGCCCCCAAAGGGCGGCGTCGTTCTTTGAAAATCGGAAGTTGGAAATTAAAGAGAATTACAACTCGTATAACGAGATCAAGAGGCATTGTTCGATTGATCGATTGTTCGGGTTGTTCGATTCAGCAATCGAACAATCACACAATCCGAACAATCTGAACAATGGAAATTTTTCTTGCTAAGCGTATACGGGCGCACGACGGATGCCTTGGCATCAGGAGGCGATGAAGGACGCGGAAGACTGC
>JAZUHK010000058.1:0-14808 GCA_045641645.1 Kiritimatiellia bacterium | reverse complement strand
CACGCTCTTCATGGCGGACTCGGGTCCCGCAGCCGAGAGGATGCGGCGCATGCCCCAGGTCTTCTCGAGTTCGATCGGATCGAGGAGGAGGTCCTCCTTGCGCGTACCGGACTTCTCGATGTCAATCGCCGGGAAGATGCGCTTGTCGGCAAGACCGCGGTCAAGGACGATTTCCATGTTGCCCGTGCCCTTGAACTCCTCGAAGATGACCTCGTCCATGCGCGAGCCGGTGTCGACGAGGCCGGTCGCGATGATCGTGAGCGAGCCCCCGCCCTCGATGTTGCGCGCGGCGCCGAAGAAGCGCTTCGAGCGGTGCATCGCCATCGCGTCCACGCCGCCGGTGAGGATCTTGCCCGAATGGGGCTGCACCGTGTTGTAGGCGCGCGCCATGCGGGTGAGCGAATCCATGAGGATGATGACGTCGCGCCCGTTCTCCACCTGCCGCTTCGACATCTCTAGCACCATCTCCGTCACGTTGACGTGATGCTGCGGCTCCTCGTCGAAGGTGGAGGAAAGCACCATCGCCTTGGTGTTGCGCTGCATGTCCGTCACCTCCTCGGGACGTTCGTCGATGAGGAGGATGATGAGCATCGCCTCGGGATGGTTCTTGGAAATGGCGTTCGCCATCTTCTGGAGCATCACCGTTTTGCCGACGCGCGGCGGCGCGATGATCATGCCGCGCTGACCGAAGCCGATCGGCGTGAAGAGGTCGATGATGCGGGTGGAGAACTCCTTCGCGTCGTTCTCCAGGATGATGCGCCGCGTGGGGAAGGTAGCCGTCAGGTTCTCGAAATGGACGACCCGCGCGGCCACCGACGGTTCCTTGCCGTTCACCGTCGCCACGTTGCCGAGGCAGAAGAAGCGGTCGCGGTCGCGCGGATCGCGGATGGGCCCTTCGATGATGTCGCCCGTCCTGAGCGCATGGCGGCGAATCTGCTGCTGCGTGACGAAGACGTCCTCGGGGCAGGCGAGGAAGTTGTTCTTCGCCGAGCGCAGGAAGCCGTGCCCTTCGCGCACGATCTCCAGACACCCGGAGGCGAGCACCGCACCGCCCTTCGCGAGATACGAGCGAATCGCCGCAAAGATGAGCTCGTGCTTGCGGTAGGAGCCCAGCTCCTCGGGATCGGCGCCGGGCATCATCCGCTCGACGATCTGCGGCGCCGGCCAGGTCTGGATGTCGGCCAAGCGGAATTCGGGCAGCTCCGGATTGCGGTGGGAATTCGCGGGCGTCTCCGCCGCCGCCTCCTTCTCCTGCGTGGGAAGCGGCGCATTCAAAAGCGGGTTCACCGACTCCACCCCGTTGGCCCCGCGAATCGGAGAGTTGTTCTTCGCCTGCCCGCCGCGGTTGAACTTCTTGTGAAACGGCTTGCGCCCCCGTTCCTTCTCCCGCGGCGCCGCGTTCCCGCCCGCAGCTTCGGCCGGGGCCTTGTCCTTCATGGCGCCTGCAAACACGTCGATTTCTTCAGCCATTGTACGAATCTTTCCGTTGCTCTTTTCAGCTCCTCGGGGGAGCCGTCGTTGTGAATCACATAGTGGGATTTCGCGGCCTTTTCCGCGACCGGCAGTTGCGCCATGAGCCGGGCTTCCGCCTCCGCCCGCGTGTAACCGCGCGTCGCCACCATCCGCGAGATCTGCGTCTCCCTTTCGGAGGTGACGCAGCATATTATATCATATTCCGCGTCCCAACGGGTCTCGAAGAGGAGCGGGATGATTGCGATCGTCAGATAGTCCGATTGTTCGATCGCCCGATTGATCCGCTCCCGGACGAGCGGATGGATGCGCGCTTCGAGCTCGCGGCGCTTTGCGGGATCGGCGAAGACCTCCGCCGCGAGGCGCCTACGCTCCGCCGGATCGGGAATGAGCTCATGAACGATATCGTCCGCATCGACGGTCGCGAGCCCCGCCTCGCCCAGATACCGCGCCACCAGCGACTTGCCGCAGGCGATCCCCCCGGTCAGCGCTACCCGCAGCGACTCACTTGCTTGCATCGACGAGCTCGTAAAGATTGTTGCGCGTGCCGATGTCATAACGGATGTCCGGCCGGCAGAGCCACCGCGTAAGCTCCTTGAGGTTCTGCTTCTGCGCCCGCTCAATCAGCCGCAGCTGCTCGGTGTGGCCGTCGGCGAAAACGAGATTCGCGTAATAGCCCTTGCCCGCGCCGCGGTGGTTGAAGCCGATGATCTCTTCGAAACCCTTGCCCGCCACACACTGGTAGTACTGGAGAATCGGATCGTTGGCGGTGGACGCCTGGGTGCTGGTGCTGAAGGTCTGCTTGTACGCGCCGCTGCCCAAGCTGATCTCCCGGAACGGCAGCTCCGCGAAGAGCAGGATGCGGTCGGTATGGGGGGTGCTGGTATAGGGTACGGCCTGACGGTATTTGACGCCCTTCCCGGCGCTGTTCCAACCGAACCAGGCGTTCATCGCGTAGCTCCACAGGGGCGCGTATTTGAGCCCCTTGATGCGCTGCCGCGCATAGCTCGCATGCGCAGGACAGTAGAACACGGACGATCCGCCCTCCACACATCCCCAGAGCTGACCGTCCTGCAGCGTATGGTCGCGCTCCTCCTTGTTGTCGGAATAAGGCGAAATATACCCGCCCTCGCCCGTCTGCGACGCGCACGCGAGCCACCCGTGCTCGGCGTGCGTCTGCGTCTCCCGCGTCCAGCTCGTAAAGACCTGCAGCGAACCCGCATAGGGAAAGCCGCCGTTGGACATCCCGTAGTTCTGGCAGGCGATCGCGAGCGAGCGCATATTGGCGAGACACTTCGCGCCGTTCGCCGCCTCCGCGCCGTTCGACATCGAAACGGCAAGCACCGAAACCAGCACACCGATCACGAAAATGACCAGCAGGAACTCCATAATCGTAAACGCCTTTTTCATACCGAATGTCCTTTTAGTCGATGGGGTGATAGAAGAGAATGCGCGTGCGGTGCGGCTCGCCCTTGGGCGTGGGGGTGGGGTCGCGCCAGACCACGGCGACCGCACGGGTGCCGAGCTGCGGCGGAACGGTGGCGGCCACGCCACCGCCCATCATCATCGGCTCGGCGCGGAGAAAGACGAGGAAGAGCTGTTGCGAGGCGTCGAAGCACTCGCGCCAGAAGCCGTAGAAGAAGCGCCGGTCAACGGAGGTGATGCGCACCTCCTTGTTCTCCACCTTCACCCCCGCGGCGAGCTCCCGCACATCGGAGGTCTCCCACCCGAGCTCCTCGAAGGCCTGAACCCAGTTTTCCTTCGTCCGCGAAGTGTTGGCGAACTGTTCGGCGACGGCCATGAACTCCTCCCACTTGATGCGCGTACGCGGATCTTCGCTATAGGCGTTCCAGGCGTGGAGCCGGTTGAAGTCCTCGACGTTCTCCACCTGCACGTCGGGATTCATCACCTCGTTCGTGGAGCAGGTGCGCCAGTCGTGCGGCGTATTGGCGAAGGCCGCCATCACCACCTCGGGCGACTCGGAATAGGGGTTCACCTTGAACCCGCCCGTCCCCGAAGTGATGCGGATGTCCTCGAAGTTGTCGGCACCGCTTCCGTAGGGCTTGTAGGTGCGCCACATTAGGTTCGCGTCGAGCGCCTGCCCCCGTTCCTCGGCCGTCAATAGCCGTGTCCGCGTGCCGTTTGACCGCGCGTAATTCGCCCAGCCCTGCTGACAACCGCCGCGCGGCGTGCCGCCCTCCACGAGCGGACGCGGATCCTCCACGACCGCGTCCGTCGCCCGCGTCAGAAAGGCAAGCTCGTAGGGACTCTGCAGGTAGCCCTGGTCGCTGACGGCCATCGCGATATCGCCGTCGCGCCCCGCATCCGCGGCATGGTGGTTGTTGTACCAGAGCGAGACGAGATTGCCGCTCGCATTGGGCTTCACCGTGTACCAGTTTTCGGGATTGTGGTTGAAGCGCGGATCCTCCACCATCAGCGCCTCCGCTGCCGGGACTACGGTAAGATTCAGCCGCCGTTCGGGAAGCTTCGCCGCCGCGTCAAAATCGGCAAGCGAAAACGACGCTGCCGACGGCGCCCCCTCTTCACCCGCAGCGAAGTTCAGCTTCAGCAGGTGCGGCCCCAGCTGGTCGAGTTGCGGCAGCACCGTCTGAAAGATGGTGTTGGCCGTGTAGTTCTCGACGATCCCCTGATCGACATCGTCCTGAAAGGTGGCGGGGACGAGATCGACCGTACGGTTGTCACTGTCCTTGACTCGCAAGGCAATGGCGAGGTTGATCTTGATCCGCGCCTTGCCCTTGAGCAGCTTCGCCATCGCGTCGGCGGCCATCGTCTTCCCGTCGGCACCGATAAGCGGCATCCGGGTCTCCACCTTCGTCACCTCCGCGTCTTCCGGCGGATCGGCCGGCCCCCAGTCCTCGTCCTTGTCCTTTCGCGTCTGCTTCCACTGGCGTGTCACCTTCATGAAGTAAAGGGCCCCGTCCTTTTCCGAGAAGAAGTTCTTAAAGGCATTGCCGGCGACATTCACCTGGACGCCCACCTCTTCCGCCGCCTCCGAATCGTCGGCCGCGTCGCCCTTCAGCTTCGCAAACGCCCCGCCGCCGCCGAACGGCATCGACAAGACCCCGCGCGCGGGATCGAAGACGGGCGTCTTGCCGCTCCACGCATCCGGCCCGAGGGTAAGCGGCGACTTCTTGGACTGCACCGAAGTGAAGAGCGGATCGGCCCGCCCGCCCAGCCCGCGAACGACGAGCGGCACGTCCTGGCTGTCGGCCGAAAGGAAGCACAAGAGCTGCCCGTCGATCTTCCAGGAGGACAGCTCCTCTTCGTCCACGTGCCGGAACGGGAAGACGCCGACGGCGCGGATGGTGCCGCGGAAGGCGAGCTGCTGCGCGTTCAGCCGATAGATGTCGGTGCGCTCCACCGTCCGTTCCGTCGCCTGCGCATCTTCCTTGCCCTTGCTCTTCTCCGTCCCCTTCTCCACGACGAACGAGAACTGCACCGGCGCCAGCTCGGGGCGAATCGCGGCAATCATCGGCACCCGCTCGCAGGTGGGGAGCGCCAGCGAACACGGTACCGAATCCACGTCGAGATAGTCGCCCAGCAGGCACATCGAGGTGCGCGGCAGGAAGTTCATGTAAAAGTCGTCCCACATCTTCTGCCGCCCCTTGTAGAGGAACATCTGGTCGAAGCCGCGTTCGGCGGTGTCCTCGACCGTAAGATAATCCCAGTCGAACGGCTGCGCCTCCGCAGACGAAAGATCGGCCGTCCTGACGGGCTTGCCCAGCTCGTCGGTATAGGGCGGACGCGGGAAGTAGCTGTCGGTCACGAAGGTCATCGAGCGATAGGCGTTGGCGAGCGGGTCGTCGGCGCTGCCGTCGGTGCCGGGATAGAACCCCTCGATGCGGGGATTGTCGAGATAGGCGCAGAACGGGCTTTTCAGCAGCCCGAACGACTTGATGCCCATCGCGGCGTTGAAGTCGGCGAGCGAAACGAGCGGCAGGCAGCCCGCGAAACTGATCGTTCCCGTCCCCGGATCCACCTTGCGCGCCTGCACTTCGTCTTGCAGCCAGGCGTCCCACCTCGCCGCCGCGCCCGCGATGGGCTCGCCGTGCAGTTCGCCGTGAGCGCTGTTCTCAAAGAGATAGGCGAAGGACACGCGGCGGGAGGCGGCGGCGCCGCGCACGCGGTTGGCGAGGATGCGGTTAACGTCGAAATAGTCGGAGACATCGACGACCGTATAGGCGAAGCGCCCGGCGTCGAAGTCGAACGGATGCCACTTCGCCGTCTCGGTCTTGCGCGAGTAGGTGCGCACCTCGTTGATGAGCGGCGGCGGCACGTAGGCGAGCGACTCCAGCATCAGCGTCGGCACCGTCTCCGCGGAAGCAACGGCGGCGTTCGTAGAGTACATGAGGACGCGGTGATCCCAGTTGCGGTCGTCACGGAAGAGCCGGTTCTCCATCACCCGTTCGATATCCACGATGGCCTCGGCGAGCGCCGCCTTCGCGAGTTGCCGCACCGAGGTGGTCCGCCTTAGGAAACTCGACGGCAGGCGCGTCTGCCGCATATAGACAGAAAACGCCAGCCCCGAAAAGAGCATGAACGAAAGCATGCCGAGGACAATCAGGAGCGCGCTCCCGCGGCGATGGCAGGTAAGCGGATTCATTTGCGTTCGCCCTCCGAAAGCCGATGGTAGTTGGGAAGGAAGAATCCCGTCGCGAGCGAGCCGACGGCCGGCGAGGAGATCTTCCCCTTGCGGATCGTGTACATGTACGGCGTTCCCCAGGGATCGCGCAACACGTCCCCCGCCGAGAGCTGGGCCCGCAGCAGCGTGGGCAGGTTACGTAGCGCCCCCTCGTCCTTGATCCCCAGGAGGAAGCCGAGGTTCTGCGCGTTCGCCTCGGCGGGTTCCTTCTGCAGCGGCAGTTCGTAGCCCTCGGTGTAGTTCTCATAGGCGAGAATCGTCTGGGTGATGGACTTCACTTCCGCCATCGTCTTCTGGACACGGGCGCGCTCCGCCGCCTCGTTGATGGAAAACGACAGCGCCCCCATGATGATGGCGATCATCGCGATCGTCACCAGGAGCTCGAAGAGCGTGAAGCCGCGACGTTTAGTAATCGAAGTCATCGGGGTAGCTCCAGATGTCGTCATAGTCGCCATGCGTGTGATTGGGACCGGCCGAACGCACGTTGACCGTGTAGTTGTTGCCGTCCCTGACCTGCGTCGTGATGGCGGGCATCGCAAAAGTGGCGGAGGTCTCGCCCGACTTCTTCACGTCGGCGAAGGTGCTGATGCCCGCCTGCAGGGTGCCGATCTGTTCGGGGCCCGTCACCGGGTTTCCCGCGAAATCGACCGTCCGCTTCCGCAGGCGTTTCGCCCCGGCGGAGGAAGTGTGGTTCCAGATGGAGACGATGGCGTGCGGAGAGCCGCGCCAGATGTAGAGGTTGTCGGCCTCCAGGCGGGTGCGGGCGACATACTCCCTTACGTCATTCAGCTTCGCGACGCAGGTGGTGCCCGTGCGCCAGGCGATGGCGGTGGAATTGAAGACCATCGTGAGGACCGTAAGCAACATCCCCACGAGGACGCTCGCCACCAGCATCTCCACCACCGTGAAGCCGGCGCGTGCTTCCATGCGCGTCATTTCGCCTCCTCCTCGTCTTCTTCGCTCGCCTGCCGCCCCTGAAAGGCGACGGCCGTATAATAGAGTGGCGCCGAAACCAGCGCCCGCGGCATCTTCGACGCCCGGAAGGCGAGGTGGATAATCGGCGAGCCGGGTTCGTGCTTGACCACCAGTCCCGCGGCCCCCAGCGTCTCGGGCATCGCCGGCCAGGCGGCGGAAATGCCGCTCGCGGCGGATACCTGGCGCACGATTCGCGCATAAACGCCCTGAGCGACGGAGGTAGGATCGTTGACCACTTCGCCCGGATTCTCCTCCTTGTAGTAGCCGCGCCAGCCGTCCTCGTCGGGCAGGGTCTGCACGGAGTTGAACGCTTTCCAGGTGAGGTTGGTATCGGAAAGCGCCATCGCGAGCGGCCCCAATACGCGGTCGGCGAAAGCGGAAGTGGCCACATCCTCGCGCGCCTGGTCGTTCTCGCGGAAGCCGAGCGAATAGAGCGCCGCCACCGAGAGGATGCCGCCGCCCATCACGAGAACCGCGAGGTTCACCTCCAATAGCGAAAACGCCTTCCGCATCACGCCCTTCATTTGTTGTCCTCCGCGCCGGCCTTGCCGGTATAGTCAATGCGCTTGACGGCGTAGTTGCCCTGCTCGTTGAGCCGCACCGCGCTGATCTTGAGGGTCGCGCCCGCACCCGAATCGCCGCTCATCGGATTGAAGCGGATGACCTCGACGGGCTTCACGGGATCGGTCGCCGACTCGGAATAGCTGTCGCCGAAGATATAGCCCGTAGGGAGTTCGATCTCGTCAAATTCCATCCCGTAGGCGTCGCCCACCTGCCAGTTGATGTTCCCCGCGGAAATGAGATAGAGCCCGTAGGCATCGATGGTCGTGGTCTCTTCGCCGGACGAATCGCTGATGAGCGGCTCCACGAAACCCGGCACGATCGTGGAAACCTGACTGACGATCGAACGGTGAAAACCCGTTTCGTCGCCGTTCATCTTGTAGAGGTAGCCGCCCACGCCGTTCTTGAACTCCTCGGGTTCCGCCTCGACCTCCTCGCCGTCCGCATTCGTGTACTTGGAAGCCGAAAAGTCGCCGAACTCGTCGATGAGATAAGGCAGCTGGATGCGCGTAAGGTAGCCCATCTTCCTGACGGCGACGGCGCGCCCGAAGATCTTCACTTCCGTCTCGTCCTTCGCCTCCGTCTCGTCGGTTCCCTCCACGGCCGTCTCGTTCCAGACATAGACCACCACGGGGCGGCTGTCGATGCGCGAGCGCTGATAGGCGATGCGCAGGAACTGCGTGGCGTTCTGCAGAACACCGCGCTCCTCCATGCCCTGCCGCATCGTGCGGTACGAGCCGATCGACGCCGAGGCCAGCAGCCCCATGATGGCCACGACCGCCAGCAGTTCCAGGAGGGTGAAGCCGTTATTTCTTCGCATGCTCATTTACCCAGCCCTCGGCCTCCTCCTGCATGGTGAAAGTGCGCACGGTAATCGAATCGGTAATGGGATAGTAGATGATGAAGAACCGGCGGAAGTAGCCCTTCTCCGCCTCGGGGTAGCCGAAGTAGAGCTCGCTCGCCTTGTGCTTCTTGGGGTTCTTCTTGGTTCCGCGCACCGCCGTCATGAAGTCGGAACCGTAATGCGTCTGCCCGGCCTCGCCGGGAAAGGTGGAGACCCAGAGGCCCGAAATGTCCATCAGCGGATTCTGTTCCTCCTTCGCCATCCGCACGAGCTCCAGCATCGCGTGACGCACCTGCTCGCCGGAAAGAACGCAGGTGCCGGCGAGCGTATTCACCTTGGGATCGTCCTTCCACGGCCATTCGCCCGTCTGCGCGTGGTAGTTGATCAGCCCGTTCTGCGCCATCATGCACAAGGCGTTCGCCTGCTGGACGCGCGCGCGCTTGATGGACCCCTGTACCGAGGTGATGACAATGGTCAGCAGCGTCGCGATGATGCCGACGACGACCGTGAGCTCCAGGATGGTAAAGCCGCGGCGCTTCATCACTTCTTTCCCTCGATCTCCCGCACATGCCCCACCGACCAGCTGTAGATGTCGTCGCGGCGGCAGCCCTCCTTGTAGGGCCAGGGCTTCCCGGCCTTGCCGCCCGACTTGCCGATCGACCAGATGGCGACGGTGCCGCGGATATTGAGTGGCTTGTCGCCGTCGCAGACCCGCACGTTGTTGACGATGCCGTCGCCATCGAGATCCACCGCGTAATGGAGGAGGTTGTCCTTGACGGTGATCTTCCCCTGCCGCGTGGACGAGACCACCGAATCGAGCCGCGCGTTGCGCCCCATCCGCTTGACGACATCGCGCGCCCACGGCGTGAGGATGCCGAAGCGGTCGGCGCCCGTCGTCACATAGCGGTTGTGCGTAAGCGAGATGAGGTTGCGCCCCGCGAGCTGCCCCGCCACCTTCTCGGTGATGAGGTTCTTGAAATCCCCGTCCTCGTTCTGCCCTTCGCGGATCGCCTTCGGCCAATGCCCCTCGGTTTCAAAGAGCGCCGTCATCGCCGTCTCCACCTGGGAGACGAGCTCCGAGCAGCGCGCCCGCTCGGCCGTGGCGCGCACCTTGTCGTAGGCGACCGTGCTCGCGAGCGCCAGTATCGCGACGATGCCCATCACGAGCAGCATCTCCACCATCGTAAAACCATGTCTTTGCATTGCCACCTCTTCAGTACTTCATCTTGATGATATCGTCGGCGATCCACTTTGCCGCCGTCTTGCGATCGTCCGCGTTGCTGATGCTGTCGCGCGACACCCAGGGCGGAAAGGTCTTGCCGTCAGGACCGCAGCTCCAGAGGACATAGCTCTGGAAGCCGGCCGGCGAATAGTAGTAGAGCTCGTTGTTCCAACCGTCCTTAAGGGTGATTTCATCGAGCATATAGTACTGGTCGATGTTGCCCGTAGGGGTGAAGAGCTCCGGGGCCTTCGGCGCGTCGTTCTCGGTGAAGTCGGTCGAGAAGCTCTTGCCGCGCGAACAGAGGGTGATGCCGTAAAGCTCCAGCTTGAAATAGGCATAGACCTGCTCCTCCAGGTTCGGCATCCAGCGCGCCGTCACCGCCTGCGTGGGCATATTGGCCACCCGCGCATAATCAACGCGCGCCTTCCGCCCCACATCCTCCTCTTCGGGATCGACATTGTCGATGACGTCGCTCCAGCGCATCACCCCGCCGCTCAAGGCGTCGTGCGGCGCGTCGTTGTTATCGGCCCACTGGGCGCAGGCGCCGCCGTCGGCGTAGTACTTAGAGGCGGAACCCATCATCACCAGGTAGCGCGGCAGCAGGTAACTCGTAAGCCCGAACTTGAAAAGCTGCACCGAACGCCAGTCCGTCTCGCCCCAAAGCCCGGCGAACCATTCGGGATAGCCGATTGAAAAGCCGTGCAGCAGCACCTGCTCCAGCGGATGGCCGGCATACGCCCCCTTCGCCGCCGCCTCTCTGATGGCCGCGGCATATTCCTCGATCATCCTGCGCTTCCGTTCCGGGAAAGGCATCCGCGACTCGACCGGCTGCGAGCGACAGGCCGCCTCCACGCACGCCCAGTTGATCCGCGAGGTATCGCGCTGGTCGGTCTGGACGTTGTTCTCCACATGGAGATAGATGTCGCGCGAGCCGTAGAGCTTCACCGGCGGATAGCTGCCGAACGCCGCGTAGTAGCCCGAAAGGCAGTTCTCCAGCCGCTGGAGCTTCATGATCGTCGCCTCGCGCGCGCCGTTGCGGTCGGAAATCGACGACAGCTTGAAGGCGATGCTCATGAGGGTCACCATCACGGCGATCACGATCAGCATTTCCAGTAGCGTAAAGGCGCGGCGTTGCATGACGTTCACCCCCGGGACTTCGCGTTCCTCAGCCCGCACCGCCGCCCGAGACGGTGGAGATGATCTTGATCATCGGCAGGAACATGGCGATGACGATGGTACCCACGATCACGGCGAGCACGATGATGAGCGCCGGTTCGATGGCCGCCGTCATGCCGGCGACGGCGTTATCGACCTCGTCATCGTAGGTATTGGCAATGCGCGTGAGCATCTCGGCAAGCGCACCGGTCTCTTCGCCGACCTCGACCATCGAGACCACCATCGGCGGAAAGACCGGGCACTGGCCGAGCGGCGCGGTCATGCCCTCGCCCTCCTTCACCGCGTCATGCACCGTCTGCAGGGCGTTCGCGACCACGCGGTTGCCCGAGGTGTCGCGGACGATGACGAGCGACTGGAGAATCGGGACGCCGGAGGAAAGGAGCGTACCGAGGGTGCGCGTCACGCGCGAGACGGCGGTACGCTGGACGAGCGTACCGATCACGGGCACCTTGAGCGACAGCGCGTCGAGCATCAGCGCGCCCTTCTCGGTCTGCGCGAAGATCTTCTTGAGGACGGCCAGGGCGCCGAAGATGGCGACGATCACGATCCAGTTGTTCTGCACGTATTCCGACGCGCCGATGACCATTTCGGTGACGGCGGGGAGCGCCTCGCCGCCCAGCATGTCGTTGAAGACCTGCTTGAACTTCGGGATGACGGCCACGAGGAGGAAGCCGGTGATGCCGAGCGCGGCCAGGAGGACGACGATCGGGTAGATCATCGCGCCCTTCACCTTGTTCTTGATCTTCTCGGACTTTTCCGCGAATTCGGCAAGTCGGCTCAGGACCACTTCCAGTACGCCGCCCGCCTCACCGGCCTTCACCATATTGATGTAGAGGTTGTCGAAGATCTTCGGGTAGGCGGTAAGCGATTCGGAGAAGGTGCCGCCCGCGGCGATATTGTCGGCGACGCCGTTAATGGCCTCCAGCATCTGCTTGTCGGTCATCTGGCGCTTGAGGACGTCGAGGCCGCGCATCAGCGGCAGGCCCGCGTTCACCAGCGTGGCGAGCTGGCGGGTGAACTGGGTGAGGACCTTGGTCTTCACGCGCCCGCGCAGGAATTCGGGGAGGCGGATGTCGATCTTGATCTCGCGGTTGAGGCCGCCGCCCTTCTTGGCGGCGGTGCGTGCCGGGGGTCGGCCGCCCTTCTTCGCTGCGGCGGGCGCGGCGGCGGCGGCACCGGCGGCGGACTTCTTCACTTCGCCGAGCGCGGTGGGCAAGAGCCCCATGCCGCGCACGGCGGCGATGGCCGACGCGCGGTCGGCGGCTTCAACCTGTCCGCGGGTCTCGTTGCCCGACGGATCCTTGGCCTTGTACTGAAAAGTAGCCATAGCTTTAAGCGTTCTCCTCGTCCCCGCACCTTCCGGGGATGGGGATATTATCGCAAATAGAGAATCGTTTGTCTACTCCCAAGTCAAGCGAACTCGCAAGCAGAAACAGAGGGCGGCGGATTGCTCCGTCGCCCTCCGTTTGCGTTCACTCTTCGCCTGCTCAGGCCTTGGTGACCTTGCCCGCCTTGAGGCAACGCGTGCAGACGCACATGCGCTTCGTGTTGCCCTTGCCGTCGGTCGTGCGGATCGACTGCAGATTCGGGAGGAAGCGGCGCTTGGTGATGCCGGTCGTGTGGAGACCGATGCCGCCCTTGTACTTCGGCGAACCCTTGCGGACGACCACGTTGCCGACCGAGGGACCTTTGCCGCAAATCGCACAAACTCTGGACATGATGGATGTTCCTTTCGTTTGAGGTTAGTTGTTCTCGCCGGGCTGCCACTCGACGTTGGCGAAGGCGTTGTCGAACGCGGCGGAAAGACCGCCGAAGTCCGTCGCATCGCCCGCACTCTTCGTGACTGGGGCCTTGGCCTCGCCCGCGGCTTCCGCCTGCAGGGCCTTGACCTCGTCTTCGGTCATCGCCATCGCGCGGATCGAAAGCCCGATCCGGCGCTCGGCGCGGTCCAGCTTGACGATGCGGGCCTCGACCTCCTGGCCGATGTCCAGCGCGTCCTTGACCTTCTCGATGCGCTGATCGCTGATCTGCGAGATGTGCACCAGGCCGTCCACACCGTCCTCGAGCTCGACGAACGCTCCGAACGAGGCGATCTTGGAGACCTTGCCCTTGACGGTGGAACCGACCGGGAACTTCTTGACGATATCGTCCCACGGATCGTTCTGGGCCTGCTTGAGGCCGAGCGAAATGCGCTGTTCCTTCGGATTGACGTCGAGGACGACCGCCTCGACCTCCTCGCCCTTCTGGAGGCACTCCGACGGATGGTTGATCTTGCGCGTCCAGCTCATGTCCGAGACGTGGATCATGCCGTCGATGCCCTCTTCGAGCTCGACGAACGCACCATACGCCGTGAAGTTGCGGACCTTGCCCTTGATCTTCGAGCCGACCGGGAAGCGCTCCTGCACCGTATCCCAGGGATTCGCCTGGGTCTGACGGATACCGAGGGCGATCTTCTGGTTCTCGACGTCGATCGAGAGCACCACGACCTGCACCTCGTCGCCGATGGCGAGCATGTCGGACGCACGCGCGATGCGCTTGGTCCAGCTGAACTCGCTGATATGGACGAGGCCTTCGATGCCGGGGGCGATCTCGATGAACGCGCCGTAAGCGGCGAGATTGACAACCTTGCCGGAAACGCGGCTTCCGACCGGGAACTGATCCTGAATGGCGTCCCACGGATTCGTCTGGGTCTGCTTGAGCCCGAGCGAGACGCGCTCGCGGTCGCGATCGACGTCGAGCACCATCACGTCGATCTCCTGACCGACCTTGAGGAGCTCGCTCGGATGCTTGATGCGGCCCCAGCTCATGTCGGTGATATGGAGGAGGCCGTCGAGACCGTCGAGGTCAATGAACGCGCCGAAGTCGGTGATGTTCTTCACGCGGCCCTTGCGAACCTCGCCCTTCTGGAGCGAATTGAGGAGCTCGGCGCGCTTTTCGGCGAGCGTACCCTCGATGAGCTCGCGGCGCGAGACGATGAGGTTCTTGCGCTCGTTGGAGATCTTGATGACCTTGAAGTCGAACGTCTGCCCCACATAGGGCTCGAGCTCCTTGACGGGAGTGACCTCGACCTGGCTCCCAGGGAGGAACGCCTGGACATCGTCGATCTGAACGAGGAGACCGCCGCGGACGGCGCTCGTGATCGTACCGGTGACGACACAGCCCTCGACATAGCGCTCGAGGATCTTCTCCCAGCGGATCTTCTCGTCCGCCGCGCGCTTGGAAAGCACCACATTGCCCGTCTTGTCGTTCTCGAGCTCGCGGAGCATCACGGTGACCTTGTCGCCGACCTTAACCTCGGCACCCTCGCCGAACTCGGAGATATCGACGGAGCCCTCGCTCTTGTAACCGATGTCGATGAAGACATCGTCATCCTTGACGGCGGTCACCACACCTTCGACGATGCTGCCGTTCTTGAACTTGGATTCACCTGCGCTGGCGAGAATCTCCGCCATGGCAGAGGACTTCTCCTGCGGAGGAGTCGGAATACGAATAGCCATATTTCTTTACTTTCGTTTGTTGTTGTGCACGGATTTCAGCCGTGTCCGCCCCGTCTTTGGGCACGGAAGTGAGTAGTATATCAAATTTCAGGTCTGTCTGGCAACAGGGTGGTCCGACAAAACGAAGAAGCGCGCTCCTTTTCAGGAACGCGCTTCACTGCCCTTCGATTCGAACCAGAAGAGAAAACAGCAACGTCTGCGCGAGGGCCTGTCCTCCGTAGCCTCGAAGGGCGAAGGAGGATTTCATCTCGGCCTTTCGGCCTTATCTCCTTAGAAAGGAGGTGATCCAACCGCTGGTTCCCCAACGGTTACCTTGTTACGACTTCATCCCAATCACCACCCACACCTTAGGCGGACAAATGCCCGACTTCGGGTGCAGACGGCTTTCATGATGTGACGG
>JAZUHK010000057.1:0-32299 GCA_045641645.1 Kiritimatiellia bacterium | reverse complement strand
CGCAAGCGCACCCGTGAAGTGATCGGTACCGATCATCGTCACATTCGTCGTGAAGGTGATCGTGTAGGCCTCACCCTCCGTCTTCTCCTGCCCGGCGACCGGAGTCACCGTGATCGCGAGCGGATTGATCGTCACATACGCGTAGTTGGTGACGGAGAGGTAGTTCGCCGCCTCGACCGCGTACCACACCTTGTTGGTGCCCGCGTTCGTGAAGCCCGCGAAGCTCGCCGCCTCGGTCCAGGTCGCCTTGTCGTCGGCGCTGAACTTCACCGTCGCGCCCGCCGTGGCGGACACAACCACGTTCGTCGCCTTGCCGTCGTACGTCTTGATCACGTTCGCAACGCCCGTCTCGGACGCATCCTCGCTCTCCGGTCCCGGAGGCGTCGGCAGGTTCGCCGGATCAATTTCGACGCCGCCAATCGTCAGCTTCGCCGCCGCGATTGTGAACGTCACAGTCTTCTCACCCTTGAAGTTGCCCTTGCCCGTAACGGTCGCCGTGTATGTGCCAGCAGCCGTCAGACCCGCCGGATTCCACGCGCCGAGATCATACGTCGCGTCAAGCCCGCCCGCCTTCACCGTCAGCTCCGGCGTCAGCGCCGAACCCGTGTACGTCTGGTTTGCCGCGGTTGCGGACGTAATCTCGGCCGGCTCGATTGTCCACTCGACGACAAGCGGATCCGTCGAGTGGTCGGGCCAGCAGTAGTACTCGTCCAGCATGACGATCGCCGTGTACGTACCCGCCGCCGTCTTCGTGGCATCGCCGCTCACCGTGTAGCCCTCGCCGGACGCAACCGGCGCCTTCGCCTCGCCGTTGTAGGTGAACGACAGCGTCGCCGCCGGCTTCGCAATCGGCTTCCAGACCGTGACGTCGTAGTAACCGGCATAGTGAGACGGCTGGTTCGAACCAAAGCAAATCGCCAGCGGTCCCGTACCTGTTTTCACACCTTCAAGCTTGACATCAAAGTCAGACGAAGTCGCACTCGTCAGGTTGGCTGAGGTGGACGCTGTTCCGCTCTCGCCCTTGGAATAGGTATAACCCTTAGACGTCGTGGCCTTGAAGACGCCAAGTTCCTTGTAGGTGTACTTAGAACGATCGGTGAACATCGCCGAAGTGATCTCCGCATCAACAAAGCGCCACTTCGTCGCCGACTGCCTGTAATAGCTCAAGTTCAGTGGCTCGCCAATATAGACTGATAGCGACTTCTTGCCGGACTGGATGCTGTTGTATCCGTCCGTCGTATCTTCCGCGATGTCCGCGAGCACCGTGCAGTCATAGGTCATCACCGTATTCTGACCCTGCTTGACCGTCACCGTACCACTGCCATTCGCCGTATATCCGCAGATCTTGATGGTGAAGCTCGCGCCGGACCCATTCTGGCTCGTTGCCGCCGTCGTCGCCGCCGTCATCAGGCGCACGTTGCTGGTCGCCGTCGCCGACCAGCTGACGCTCGTTGCATTCGTCAGCGTGAACTCCATAACTTCGGCATAGCACAGTGTCAGGATCGTGTGCGTCGGATCGACGACGTTGACCGTCACGACCTTGACGAGCGTGTCGCCATTGTAGAGCTTGACCTTCGCCGTGCCGATCGTGCCGCTCGCGACGATCGTCGCCTCGCTGCCATCGACCTTCACGCTGGAAATCGAGGCGGCGCCCTCCGTCACCTTGTGGCTGTCGATCTCGCTCGCCGTCTTCACGACCTTGCTCGCGTTCTGCGCGACCGTGATCGTCTGGCTGCCTTCGGTCGGCGGAGCGACCGTCACGATGATGCGCTGCACGAGCGTGTTCAGTTGGGCCTGCGAGGATCCCGAACGAACCTCGATAACGGCCGTGCCGTACGCCTGGGGCGTGATGGTTGTCGTCGAGGTCCTGGTGCCAGAGGTGCCGTCCTTCGTTGTCGTCGCCGTGACGAAATCCGCCCCCGAAACAATCGTATTGCCCCAGTAAGTCGCCGTCGTCGTGGTCTGGACGGTCTCGGCCGCATCATCGATGTCCATCGTCAGTTCGACCGTGCGCTCGATCGGCGGCGCCATCACCGCAACCGTGATGCGCTTCACCCAGGTCGCGCCGTCATAGAGATCGATGACCGCCGTGCCGATTGCCTTGCCCTTGATCGTCACCGTCGCCGTACCGTCTTCATTCACCGTCAGCCCCACCGGCGTCTCGATGTAGGACGCACCGGAGACAACCGTTGCGGACCAGTCGCTGCCGAACGACGCCGTCGTCACCGCCACCGATGTGCCGTTGTCGATGACTTCCGTCGCATCATCCTCCTGAGGAGCAATGACCGAAACCTGCGCCATCACCTCAACCTCGGCATAGCCCGCCTTGGTCGGTGTGAAGACAATCGGATACTCACCCGGCGCGCTCACGACCGTCGCCGGCACCTTCCAGTCATAATCGCCAGGCACAGTCGCATGCGTCTTGGGATCGCCCATCGTCAGCGTGATCGTGCTCGTCGAAAGCGCATCACCGCGCTTCACCGGCGTCACGGACAACGACTCGACGACCGGTTCCTTCGGCAGCGCCTCGAAGGAGGTCACCTTGATGACCACGATGCCGCTGCCGCCCGCCGCACCGTTACGACGGGAACTGCCACTGGAAGTCGCACGAGCGCCACCACCACCCTTGCCCGTGTTATCGCCTCCGGCAGAGGGATCGCTGTTCGAGCCCTTAGCACCACCTTCACCGTAAGTGACGTTTGATCCCGTCCGCAAATTGCTCTGGATACCTGTTACCGTACCCGACCCCGCAGTCGCGCCGGCACCCGTGCCGTTTTTCGCGTTAGAGGACGACTGTGTATTACCTCCTGCCGAACCGCCATTCGCCTTGACTTCGCCCCCGAAGGAACTCCCACCCGTGACGCTCGAATATCCGCCTGACTGCGCATTGGTGTTTCCGCTTTGGGCCGCTGTACCAGCAGTACCTCCGGCACCGACGGTGATATTAAGCGTCTCGCCGGCGCCAACCGTCCTCGTGATGGTCGAGTTGTTGCCACCCAAGACCTGACCGCCGTCGCCGCCGTTACCGTATCGCGTACTTGAGTTGCTCGCGTAGCCGCCACCACCGCCGCCGCCAACGACAAGCAGCTGAACCGTCGCCTTATAGCCCTCGGGGATCGTGATGGACTTATTGCCCGTCGTCGTCGTGAACGAATAGATCGGCTGGTCGTCCGTGCCGGTCGTGGACGCGCCCACCGCCTCAATGGCGCTTTTCGCCGTGGCGGTCACCATGACGGCGACCTTGCACGTAGCCGTCTTGTAAGTCGCGCCGTCATCCGGATTGAAAATAACATCAAAGAGATTGCCATCATCGGTGACCTTGAGCGCATATGTCGAATTCACGAACGTGAACTCGCCCTCGACCTGGGTGCCATTCGCATCGACCGCCTTGCCGTCCGTGAGCGAAATCGTGCCGAGCGTCGTCCCGGCCTTCGCCGTGACCTCCTCCGGAGCCGTCTCGACCGTCACGTCCTTGAGCTCGTTGAGCGCCGTGATCTTGATGACCACGATGCCGCTGCCGCCCTTGTAGCCAGTCGTCGTACCGTTTGGAGCGCCATCACCGCCGTTGCCCGTGTTGGACTCGGCCGCCGTCTTGGACGACGCGCTGCCCTTCGCACCGCCGGCACCATAGGTGAACCCGGTAATCTTGCTCGTCTTACCCGTCCTTCCCGAACCGGAAGCACCCGTACCCTCCTTGTCGCTACCAGAGCTTACAGGACGAGAAACTCCAGTACCACCCGTCGCGCGAATGACATCGGTGCCTGCCAAAGTCACATAAGAAGGATTGCCTTGAGAACTGGCCGCACTATTACCACCGTTACTGCCATCGCCAACCGTGATGGACAGACTATCGCCCGACGCAAAGGATTGGGATTTGTCAGTCTCCTGAACAGCACCGCCATTACCTCCGTTGCCGTTGTAGTTACTCCGTCCAGTGCCGCCGCTGCCGCCGCCGACCGCGAGGATGTCGGCCTTCGCGCCATAGCCATCGGGGATCGTGAGCGAGCTGGTGCTAACCGTCTCATACCAGAGGTAAAGCGCGTTCTCGTCGGTCGTGGTATCGACGCGCGCGTTGCCGGTCTTGTTCTTAAGGATCTCGGCAAAGATCTCGGCCTGCGTCTTGTCCTGAACCTTGACGGCGATCGTCCACGTCGCGTAGTCATTCATCACCGTCACCGTCGTCTCACCCACCGCAACACCGTGGATCGTGGGCGTCACCGACGTGCCGCTGCCGGTGACGGAGACCGTCGCAACGCCCGTATTATCGGATGTCGCCGCCCACGTGCCCGCAAGATCCGAGGTGCAGGTGACGGACGTATTGTCCGCATTCGGCCTGACGTTGATGGAATCGGACCCGATCGTCTGCTCCCAGACCTTGACCGGATAGACCCAGCGGTCAGTCGAGTTCTCAATCCAGACCTCCGTCTCGCCGCGCGCGACGCCGCTGACAACCGGCTGAGCTCCCGCATCACCCGATGCGGTCACCGTCGCAACACCTTCGGCCTGCGACTTCGCCGTCCACGCCGTCTTGATGTCATCGGGAAGCGTCACGCTCTTATCCGCCTCAACCGTCTGCGCCGCACCAGTGTGCTTCGTCTTCGTCGACGGCTTGACGGTGATGGTGTAGGTCTGGCCATTGCAAGACATCCACTGGTTGTTGTCCGAGCCGTGCCCGGAGTAGTCGCGATAGGCATACTGCTGATCTGTATCAGGAACCAAATCATCCAATGCCGAGCAACGGTGGAGAATTATCTTCACCGGTTCCGTCGTCTCCTTCGTGCCGACAAAGTAGAACTTTGTCGTACCCTGAGCTCCATTGGAGAGATAACTCTTCGTCGCATGCGCATTCTCGAAAACGCCCTGGACGTATTCGTTGTACCCTGTATTGTTCGCGGTCGAGAGCTTGTACCAGCGATCACCCGAATAACTAAACGAATAGTTATCGACATTCGTCAGCGGGAATCGCTGACCGACCTCCAATTCAATTGTCGCATCCGCTTGCGCGGACGAACCGAGGAGCGCCGCCGCCAGGGGCGCGAGAACCGACTTGATGTAGGTCTTCATTCTGATCTTCTCCTTGTTTGCTTTCAAAGTTTCCACGTCTCAGGACAACACTCCACCCATAGAGACAGTAGGTAGTATATCATAAATTCAGACCGCCTGTCCGCTCACTTCACGAAAAAATTGCAACTTTTTTGCGCACCGCTTATTGCGGGGCACGAAAGCGACTTGCGCTTAAAATTATCCGAAATTTTGCCAGATAATCACTTTTTAAGCATCTTCCGAAGCGCCGCGGCCTCTTCGCAGCGACCCATCAGCACCAGACACTTCGCCAGCCGCTCCGTCGCCAGCGGGTCGCCGGGACTGATCGCCAGGATCGCCTCGCAGCAGGTCGCCGCCTCGCGCGCCTTCCCGACCTTGAGGAAAACCTCCGCATTCACCCACAGGTGCGAAAGCCGTTCGCGCAACATGGAATCGAAGGGATTGCGCTTCGCCACCTTCGCCCACTCGGCGACCGCCGCATCCACCTCGCCCGCACGCGAGGCGATGACGCCCTTGAGGAGCAGCCGCCGGACGAACTGCACGCTCCTGAGCGCCTTCTCGAAGGGCGCGAGGATGTCGGCATCGACCTCCGCGCGATCCAGCCATTCAAGCTCGGGCACCTTCTCGGTAACAAAGAACTCCGGGAGTACCCGCTCGGCGGGATTAAGCGCGGCAAAGGCAGGCAGAACCTCCTTCAGCTCCCCCACATACGAAGCGAAAAGCGCACTTAACGGAGCTACGCAATCCTCCTCGGCAAACCGCTCCATCAACCCGGCCAGCGGCACCTTCTTCGCCGCCGGCAGATTCACGAGCAGCCAGTCGCTGTCGCCCGGCATCCACAAGGTGACGCAACCATCCCGCGGCACCGATAGCCGCGAGCGAAGTTCCGCGCAGGTAAGCGCGCGGACGTCCAGCTGCTCGCAGACGCCGCCAAAGGGCTCGAAGAGCCGCCGGATGCGGCCGATCTCATTGGAGACGATTGCCGACATCTCGGGGCGAATCTGACTCCCCGCCGGCTTGCGGTCCGAACGCGCAAGGAAGAGCGATACCGCCACGAAGCCGATGATCCCCAGGACGAGAATCAGGAACGCCACCCTAAAAAAACGCCTCATGCGAGTGCCTCGCGAATGGCCGCGACCGACCGCGGCACCACGCCCTGACGACGCAAAACCGCCGCGCTCGCCCGCTTGCCAAGCCCCCCGTCTGCCATCAGCAACTCACCGATGCGCCTTTCCAGCTCTGCAGCATCGGCAACCTCGACAATCGCCTCCGCGGCTTTGAGGTCGCTCATCACCGGACGGAAGTTTTCCGTGTAGGGACCCACCAGCGTGGGCTTTCCGCAGAGACAGGGCTCAATCATGTTCTGCGATCCGTGCGCGCAAAGCGACTTCCCCACGAAGACGACGTCGGCAATACCGTAAAGCCCCATGAGTTCGCCCGTCGTGTCCGCGAGATAAACAGGTTGAGGGGGAGGGGGTTGCGAGGGTCGGCTGCGGCGAATGCAATCAAAGCCATACTTACGGACATTCGCCTCCACCGCGTCGGCTTTCTCGAAATGCCGCGGCGCAATGACGAGCTTAAGCCCCTCGGCGGCCGCACCGCCCTTTTCGAGAATCCGCCGATAAATCCCAAGCAGCACCTCGTCCTCCCCCGGCCAGGTCGAACCGCCCAGCAGAATCCGCCCCGCTCCAATCCACTCCCGCAGCTCCCGCTCCTTCGCCTCGGCACGATGCGCCACGTCAAACTTGAACGACCCCGTCACCTCCACGCGCTCCGCCGGCGCCCCCGCATCACAGAGACGCTTTTTATCCAGCTCGCTCTGCGCAAAGATGGCCGTAAACGCCCCGAGGACATCCTTGAAGAAAAAGCGCGCGGCCCGGTAACGCGGTGCACTGCGATCGGAAACCCGCGCGTTGATAAGAAACAGCGGAATCCCGTACTTTTTTGCCTTGAGAATGAAATTCGGCCAGATCTCGCTTTCGGTAAGCACAATCGCACGCGGTCGCACCGTCAAAAGCGCCGACTTGACGAAATTCGGGAAATCCAAGGGGTTGTAGATGAGGAGGTGGCGAGAAGGTTGAGAGAGTGAGGCAAGTTCCTTTTCGGCGATCTTCCAACCAGTAGAGGAAGTGGTGGAAAAACAGAAGCGAACATCCGGCTCCACCTTAATCCACTCCCGCATCAACTGGCCGGCAATCTGCACCTCGCCGACGGAAACAGCATGAATCCAGATGTAGGAGGATGGGGGGATGGTGGAGAAAGTAGGTGGAGGTGGAGATGAAGGGGGAGGGCAAAGCGGCTGAGAATGACGGTCGAAGATGGGGCGGTTGCCAAAAAGACCTTCGGGGTAGAGTGCAAAACGATCACCGAGCCGCGCGGCATAACCGCCGCGTCTCAGCATCCGCACCAGGAACCCTGGCAGCAAAAACGGATAAACGAAAAGGAAGAGGAGGTTATAGACCGCGCTCTTCACGGTGGCTTCTGCTCCCGTTTAGGCCTTGAGCGCCCCGAACGGCGAAAGCGTCGTCCCGGGCTCCACGGCCTTAAGGACCGGCGTGCCGCACGCCACCACCGCACCCTTGCCGACGGTCATGTTCGGCGCCGTACAGCTGTTAGTGCCCATAAAGACATGATCCTCAATGACCGTATGGCCAGAAAGCGAAACGCCGGGGCAGATGTTGACGAAGTCGCCCACCCTGGAGTCGTGCCCGACGCCGGCGCGCGCATTGATGATGACGAACTTGGCGATCTCCGTCCCCACGGAGACCACCGCCTCGCAGGCGATGTAGGTGCCGTGGCGGAACTCGGTCGTGGGCGAGACCTGCGCCGAGGGATCGATGAGCGCCGGGAAGTCATGCCCGCGCAACTGACGATAAAGCTTCTCACGAATCGCATTGTCGCCGATGGCGATGAAGACCGACGCACCCGGAAAATCGCGCGAGGCCTTCTCGCAGCTGCCGAGCATCGGATAGCCCTCGAAATTGCCGCTCGCCTTCTCGGGATCGTCATCGGCAAAGCCGACCACGTTCCAAAGCGGCTGTTGCGCCGCCTTGTTGATGCGTTCGACGGTCCAAACCGCCTCCCGCCCGAAACCGCCGGCACCGACGATAAAGAGATCTCTCATTTTAATTTACCTCCTTGGTATTCGTACATTGTATCATATCCGGGATGGTTTATGCCACTACCAGCAAGCACCCGCCAAACGGTCAGGAAAAGGATTTTCAGGTCCAGCCCCGGCGAACGGTGATCGACATACCAGACGTCGAGCGCGAACTTCTCTTCCCAGGAAAGCGCATTGCGGCCCTGCACCTGCGCCCAGCCCGTGAGCCCCGGCCGCACCTCGTGCCGCCGCGCGGCGAACGGCGGATAGCGCGGCAGATATTCCGCCGGGAGCGGCCGCGGGCCGACGAGCGACATCTTGCCCGAAAGGACATGGAAGAGCTGGGGGAGCTCGTCGAGCGATGTCCGCCGCAAAAACCGCCCGAGCCGCGTGAGCCGCGCCGCATCGCCCTCCTCCAGAAACGCCTTCTCGCGCATCGTCCGGAACTTGCGGAAGCGAAAGACCCGCCCGCCCTTCCCCGCGCGGTCGGAGACATAAAAGACCGGCCGCCCGTCGCCGACCCAAACCGCAAGCGCCACCGCGAGATACAGCGGCAGCCACAGCGGCAACAGCACAAGCGAAAAAGCAAGATCGAAAGCGCGCTTATACATCATTCAAACAGATCTGACTGACGGCACATTGCCGGTTGCCGCGAAGTCGAATCTCTTACGACGGCATCAACAACAGCGTCAAGATGCTCAATGTCGTTGGACTCGTACGCGCTCACGAGTTTTTCGACATCGCCCTCACTCAGGCTGCTCCACGCCGGAATGTGCACATTGCGCAGATTCTGCGCCTGATAGCGAATACTCCCACCGCGCATTTGCACCGAGATGTTGCGAATTTGCGAAGTGACGAAGGAACTGCGCAAGAGCGCGCACAGCGCCTTGAGGTTCCATTTGGTGGATGTAATCCAATAGACATTGTGATGCGGATAATACGAACCGCTTTCATCAAGCGCAACATTGCCGCCGAGCTGAATGTCGGGAATGAGAATCTTGGGGCTTCTCAATAGCGCATATTTCACGCGATCCAAGGTTCGGTACCAGTCATGCGGATGCTTCCGCGCACAATACCGCGCCTTGAGCTTTGGCGCGTGAGCGTCGAAATACGCGGCAGCCAGCGGATATCGCGCAAGATCGCGCATCCGCATGTCATCATCGTCAGCGTAGGGATTGAGCAAATACCGCTCATCCCAGGCAATGCACCCGTTATGAATGTCTTCCGACGCCACCAGCGGCAAAAGACAACTCGGTTCAATGCTTGTACTGCGTTGCGCATTGATGTAAATGTCATCAGCGCCCGAAGCGACCCCTATGCCGATTTGAGTTCCCTCGGCAGAATTCGTAATCGTTGGAAAAGTCCTCGCGATTTTGTCAGCCGCTTCGCGTTCCCGGCAGTCGGTCGAGATCCACGGCGAATCGCCCTTGTACCATTGTCTGAAAACGTTTAACTCGCTTTTCGGCCTACCCATTCGCACACGGTTAAGCGAGGCGGTTCCGGCGTCATCGATCGTTGCCGAACATGTCACGCAGTTGCGATTGCGGTCGATGATGTAGATCGCGGGGTAAGCCGAAACTTCCTCCACAAACGGCTGGGCGTGTTCCATGTTGAGATACAATGCAACATGGTATCTGTCTGCAATCAGACGGCGGAGCTGCTTGCCATAGCTGCTCTTGGTGAACCGATTCGTGCAAATGAAGGAAAAGACGCCCTTGCCGGAAAGCAACGCAAGCGACTTTTCAAAAAACGGAACGTAGATATCGCATCGTTCGGCAAACGACGAGAACAAGGCGCGATACTCTTTCTGTTTCGCGGCAGAAATATCGTCAAATCGAATGTAGGGCGGGTTGCCGATGACAATGTCAAACCTCTCCTTGAACTCCTGTAAAAGGAAATCACCGCAAACCAACCACCTTGAAAGCAGCGCTTTGGCGCGAATCCTCGTACAACCGGCCGCTATGAGCCGCGCCTTGACGGCTCCGCGCAATTTCGCAATGTTGCCGGAGGAAATATCGCACGCCCGCAAGAAGGAATCGGCGTCAGCAGAATCAAAATCCGGCTTTTCGGAAAGCCACGCCTCGACAAGCGGCAGGACAAACGCACCGTCTCCACAGCTCGGCTCCAACACGCGCAAGCCGACCAGCGATTTGAACTTGCCACAGTGTCGAACGCCGTCCAACATATAGGCGACAACTTCCGGTCGGGTAAACACCTCACCGGTCACTTCGCCTTGCTGTACGACTTTCTTCATGCCCGAATCCGAGAAACGAGATGCAGATAGAGGGACTTGAAAAACGCATAGGCCGTAACATTCGGCCCGCCGTCACGAATCGTCGCCCCATTCTTGTTCGAAAACACCAATGCCGTCGATGTATAGTCACGTTCAAGCATCAGCCGTTCGCAAAGGATCTCGTAACGTTGCTGATAACTCGTCCCCTCGAAAATCGCAAATGGTTTCAACGGGCTCTTCGACAAGGCAACCGAGTGGGCCGAGGCCTTGGAATCTTCAAGAAAGAAAAAATAGCCCAGCCACGGAGCTTCGCCCGTTCCAAACGCCTTCTCGCGATAAGCCGTCCAGAAGTCACGCGAGACACCAATAACCTCTTCAGAACGATTATTGAAGTTATTTCCAAAACTGCCGCTCTGCGACTTCAGTTCAATCGCTGCCAGCAATTTGCCCTCGTGCAGAAAAACGACATCCCAGTTCTTTTGCGGCCTGTAATAACCGGGCAACGGGATTGAGGCGTTGAAAAAGACATCCTCTTTGCGACACCCTGCCTTTATCCCAATTTCCTGAACCAGTTTCGCGAACCCATCGAGATGTTTGCCTCCCGTCACCTGACCACGGGCGCCGGCGTCTTGCGTTCCTCTTTCCCTCTGCTTTCGCGCCTGACCCCGGCGC
The DNA here is from genome assembly GCA_045641645.1 of Kiritimatiellia bacterium. Taxonomy (GTDB): domain Bacteria; phylum Verrucomicrobiota; class Kiritimatiellia; order RFP12; family UBA1067; genus UBA1067. Next base: position 21,251 of record JAZUHK010000057.1, on the reverse strand, counting down.
GCCTTCCAATATAACGCCGCGGCCTTTGCAATCTTAACCGCGATTTCGGCTTCTGTGTACGGAAACATAATCACACCTCCAGCTTAACGCTTTCCTCCATCAATCGCCCCTCCCGCAACCTTCCACAATTCATTATACCAAATTTATCGCTGGAAAATGCCGCAAGAATTTCCCTTTCCTACCTTTCGACCTTCTCCGCGACCACGGCCGTTGCGCGGCCTTTCGCGAGACGCACCGAAAGCGCATCGCCCGCCGCGAGCGCCGCCGCATCCTTCACCACCGCGCCCGCCGCATCGGTCACCAGCGCATAGCCGCGCTCCAAGACGCCGTAGGGCGACAGGAGCGCGAGCGACTTCGCCGCCTCCCTGAGCCGCGATTCGGCGCGCGTCAGCGCCAGGCGCGAAGCCGCCTCCAGGCGCGTGCGGGCGCGCAGCAGCCGCGTCTCGCCGCGCGAAGCGGCCAGCGTCAGCGAAGCGGAGAGCGTCTCCGCAAGCTGGTCGAGCCGTTGGGCGAACCACTCGCCCTTCGCGCGCAAGGCCGCCACGAGCCGCTCGTTCAGTGCCTTCAGCGAAGCATCCAGTTCCGCCTTGACGGGGACGGCGATCTCCGCGGCGATCGAGGGCGTCCCCGCACGCACATCCGCGGCAAAATCACAGAGGGTGTAGTCCGTCTCGTGCCCGACGGCGGAAACCGTCGGGATCTCCGAGGCGGCGAGCGTGCGGACAAGCGCCTCGTCGTTGAAGCAGAAAAGATCCTCGAAGCTCCCGCCGCCCCGGGCGACGATCAGGAGGTCGGCACGCCAGCCGTCGGCGGGCGCGGCGTTAAAGTAGCGGATGCCGGCAATGATCGTCGCGGGGGCCGCTTCGCCCTGGACGAGACACGGATAGAGGCGGATCTCCAGATTCGGAAAGCGCCGCGTCATCACCGTGCACATGTCGTGAATGACGGCACCCGCCTCGCTCGTGACGATGCCGATGCGGCGCGGCAAGGACGGCAGCGGACGCTTGCGGGCGGAATCGAAAAGACCCTCCGCCGTCAGCTTCGCCTTGAGCGCCAGATACCTCTGCATCAGTTCGCCCACGCCCGCGAGCTTCGCCGCGAGGACCACGAACTGATAGTTGCCGCGCGGCGCATAGACCGAGACGTTGCCATAGACGACCACCTTCGCCCCGTCCTTGAGGGAGCCGCGTGCCTGACAGCGTTCGAACGCGCTCGCGAACATCACGGCCGCAATCTGCGCGCCCGAATCCTTCAGGGTGAAATAGGCGTGCCCCGAGGGATAAAGCCGCCAGCCGCTGATCTCCGCTTCGAGATAGACCTTGGCGAAGCGCGGCTCGATTGCCGCCTTCAGTTCGCCCGTGAGCGAAGAGACGGTATAGGCGTTATACGAAGACATTCCGCTTGATGACGCGCTTCTGATCCCGATAGGAGTGGATGCCGACGGAGAGGATCGTCCCCACGGCGAAGAAGGCGCTCAGCATATTGGTGCCGCCGTAGCTGAAGAACGGAAGCGCCATGCCCTTGGTGGGCAGGGCCTCGCACACGACGCCCAGATTGAACATCGCCTGGAAGAAGACGAGGAAGGTCATGCCGATGACCAGATAACGGCCGAAGCGGTCGGAGGCCTTGCGGGCGATGGCGACGGCAAACACCAGAAAGAGCAGGAACAGGATTACGGTGAACGCGGAGAATCCCAGCCCCAGCTCCTCCGCGCCGATGGCAAAGATGAAGTCGGTATGCGCCTCCGGCAGGTAATACTGCTTCTGCATCGACTGGCCGAGCCCCACCCCCCAGAGTCCGCCGTTCTTGATGGCAACGAGCGCCATCCGTGCCTGATAAGCGGCACGGTCGGCGGCGGCGTCCACAATCGTCGCCCCCGCGCCGACCTCGATCTTGATGCCGAGAAACGCGGCGATACGCGCCATGCGGTTCGCATTGGCGGCCACCTTGGCCACGAGCCCCCCGAGCCCCAGCAGGAAAAACGGCAGGAGATGCAGGAACCGCGTTCCCGCGATAAACATCACCAGGAAGCCGGCGCAGCCGACCACCATCACCGAGCCGAAGTCCGGCTCTCGGAGGATTGGAAAGGCAAGAATGCCGATGAGCGCGGCCGGAATCACCGCGCCCCGGACGAAAAGCTCCACCCGCCACTTCTGAAGATCCATCCACACCGCCATCGCGATGACCATCGCGATCTTCGCGAATTCGCTCGGCTGGATATTGACGGGACCGAGACGAATCCAACGGTAGGAGCCGTTCACCTTGTGCCCAAAAGGCGGCAGCGCCAGCACCAATAGCGCGAGGACGGCGATCACCATCGTGACGGTGAGCGCGGGATGATTGCGCCAGAGGCGGTAATCGACGAGCGCCACCACGGTCGCCAGCGCCGCTCCCACCCCCAGGAACACCGCCTGATATTTGACGAAGTGGTAGGCATCGCGGTAAAGCCGGATGCCGTTCGCCTGGCTGGCGCTGCACAGAACGATAAGTCCCAGCGCGGCAAGCGCCAGGACCACGAGTCCGAATGAATAGAGCGCGGACTTGCGCACGGGACGCAGAACTTAAAGCTGCTCGGCCGGAAGCTTCAGCACCTGACCGGCCTTGAGCTGGTCGTTTTCGCTGAGATTGTTGAGCTCGCGAATGCGGGCGGCGGAAACGCCGAACGACATGGAGATCGCCGTCATGTCCTCGCCCTCCTGAACGACATAGTCAACCGTCGGCGCGGTCTCGGCGAGATCGGCAAGCTTGTTCTCGACCGGCGCCGGAGCATCCGCCTGGGCCTCGACCTTCGGCTCCTGAACAGGCACCGCCTCGACGGCCTTGGCTTCGGCCGCAGCCGTGGCGGCAACCGGCTTTTCCGCCGGAACGGCAGGAGCCGCATCCTTCTTCTCCGCCTTCGTCGCCGGAATCTTCAGCTTCTGGCCGATGTGCAGGGAATCCTTCGTAAGTCCGTTAAGCGCCTTGAGCTGGCGGATGTTGATGCCGTTCGCATAGGCGAGGTGACCGAGGGTGTCGCCCGACTTGACGACATACTCCTTCGTCGGCCCCTCGTAGGCGGTGGCGGCCGGCGCCTTCTTGGCCGGCTTCGCAATCGCGCCTTCGGGAACCTTCTGCTCGCCAACTTCGATCTTGCCGGGGAGCTTCAGCTTCTGGCCGAGGCGGATATTGTCGCTCTTCAGATTGTTAAGCTTCTTGATCGCGGCAATCGTAACATTGTACTTCTTCGAGATCTTGGCGAGATAATCGCCGCGCTGGACGATGTAAACCGTCGTCTCCGGCTCGGCCGGCTTCGGGGCCTCGACCACGCACTGGCAATCCGCCGCCCCGCAAGTGCAGGGCTCCGTGTGCTTCGTCCCCGCAGGGCAGGTGCAATGCTTCTCCGCAATGGTCGCGATCGATTCCTTCTCCGTCACCGTATCCACCGGCGTATCCGTCGTCACGTCGCTCACCGGCGGCTCCGAAGCACCGTTGTAAGTGGAGTTGAAATTGGGATCCTTGCAACCGGCAAGAGTGACTACCGCCGCCAGAGAAAGCACCGCACCGAGCTTGTTCATTTTTCTTTTCTTTCCTTTTTTACGAGGGCCGAGAAGACCTCTCCCCGTTCCTCAAAACTGCAAAACTGGTCGAAACTCGCAGTTCCCGGCGACAACAACACTGTTTCACCCTTCACCGCCTCGCGCTTCGCCTTCTCCACCGCCCGATCCAGCGTGCCGCAGATCTCGCAATCCACCGCGCCTTTCCAAGCCGCGAAAAAGGTTTCCGCGCTCTGCCCAATAAGATACACTTTTTTCACCCGTTCTGTCAAGGCGGGAAGCGCTTTTTTCGGATCGTCGCCCTTGGGAAGCCCGCCGGCGATGAGCAGGACGGAGAAAGAGAGCCGAGGGGACCGAGGGGAAGCGGACGCCATCCGCACCCCGGCGACGAGCGCGGCGACGGAGGTGGACTTCGAGTCATCGACATAACGGACGCCATCGATCTCGGCCACGAGGTTCATGCGGTGCGGGAGCGGCGTAAAATCGCGGAACGCCTTCGCAATCGCCGCATCCTCCAAGCCCGCGACGCGCATCAGCCCGACCGCCGCCGCCGCATTCTCCGCCAGAATCTCGTTGTCAAAATACGACCCCTCCCAAAGCGACCGCGAACCTCCCGTCATCGCAGGCCCAAACCCCTTCTTCGCCATGGTCAGGAGCTTGCGCTTCAGCCCGTGATAGACCTCCGCGCTCCCGTGCCGGTCGAGATGGTCCTCCTGCAAGTTGAGAATCGCCGCGGCCTCGAAGGTATCGGCCGGAAGTTCGGTGGTCTCCATCATGAACGACGAGACCTCCACCACCGCCCAATCGCCGCCGCGCCGCGACACTTCGCATACGGGCAACCCGTAATTACCGCAAGGCACCGCACCCATCGCTTCCGCGACGACCTTGACGACGGAACTCTTGCCCTTCGAGCCAGTGACGGCCATAAGCTTCCAGCCGCGGCGTTTCAGCTCCTCGCAACCAAGTTGCAACTCGCTCTTCAGGGGAATCCCCCGACGCTTCGCCTCGGCAATCCACGGATGGGCGAGCGCGATACCCGGCGAGACGACGGCGAAATCGAATGATCGCTCGCCAATCGCGTCTCGCGCGTCGTCCGCAAGGACCACAACCTCCGCACCCTGCTCCCGCAGCAGCGCGGCTGCCGCCTTGCCGCTTTTCCCCGCCCCCAAGACCAGCGCCCGCATACTGCCGCGCTCAGAAGTCGAGATTGCGGACGTTCAGGGCGTTGTCCTCGATGAACTGGCGGCGGGGCTCCACCTCGTCACCCATGAGGAGCGTGAACATCCGGTCGGCCGCAACCGCATCCGAGAGCTTCACCTGCAGCATATGGCGTTTCGCCGGATTCATCGTGGTATCGAAGAGCTCATCGGCATCCATTTCGCCGAGACCCTTGAAGCGGTAGATCGAAAGCCCCTGCTTGCCGTGCGCGCGCACATCGTCCAAGAGCTTCACGAGCGGCCCGTTCGCCGTCGGCGCATTCGTCCCGAACCAGTCCTCGGGCGCATAGCCGAAGCCCGCAAGCGACGAAAACTCCTTCTTAAGCATCGACGCACCCGAACCCTGCGCTGCTTCATCCCGCAAAAGCGCCGCGGGGTCGAAGCCGCGCTCCGCAACCAGCTTGGAAGTCGCCTCGATCTCGGCCAGCAGCACCAACAGCGCCCGCGCGCGTTCCGGCTCCAGCACCGCACCGTCCTTGCCCTTCACCTCGAAGTCGTCAAGCCCCAGCGTCAGCAGCTTCTCGGTGAGCTCGCCGTCGGTAAGGACGTATTCCGACTTCTTCTTGCGCTCCACCTTGTAAAGCGGCGGCTGCGCGATATAGACATAGCCCTTCTCGATGAGTTCGGGCATCTTGCGGTAGAAGAAGGTGAGGAGCAGCGTGCGGATGTGGGCGCCGTCCACGTCGGCATCGGTCATGATGACGATCTTGTGGTAGCGCGCCTTCGAGATATCCCACTCCTCGCCGAAGCCGCAGCCGAGCGCGGTGATCATCGTGCGCACCTCGTTATTGGCGAGCATCCGGTCGATGCGCGCCTTCTCCACGTTAATGATCTTGCCGCGCAAGGGCAATATCGCCTGCGTCGCGCGGTCGCGCCCCGTCTGCGCGCTGCCGCCGGCCGAATCGCCCTCGACGAGGAAGAGCTCGGTCTTCTCGGGATCGCGCTCGGAGCAATCGCGGAGCTTGCCGGGGAGCGAAAGCCCGTCCATCACGCCCTTGCGGCGCGTTGATTCGCGCGCCGCCCGCGCCGCCTCGCGCGCCGCCGCCGCGAGCCGCGTCTTCTCGATGATCACCTTCGCGACCGCGGGATTCTCCTCGAAGAAGGTCATGAGCTTATCGCCCACGATGGCCCCGACGATGCCCTCGACCTCGCCGTTGCCGAGCTTCGTCTTCGTCTGCCCCTCGAACTGCGGCTGCGGCACCTTCACCGAAACGATGACGGTGAGCCCCTCGCGCATATCGTCGCCGGTAAGCGAATCCTTCTCCTTGAGGAGCTTCGAATCCTGCCCGTACTTGTTGATGGTGCGCGTCAGCGCCGCGCGGAAGCCGGAGAGGTGCGTGCCGCCCTCGATGGTGTGGATGTTGTTGCAGTAGGTCTGCTCCAGCACCGAATAGCTCTCGGTGTACTGCATCGAGATCTCGGCCTGCACCATCCCCGTGAGCCCTTCCTTCTCGCCCTCGAAGTGGATGACGGGCGAAAGCGGCTTCTTGTTCTGGTTGAGATACCCGACGAACTCGTCGATGCCGCCCTCGTAGTGGAAGGTCTCCTCATGGTGTTCGGCGCCTTCGTCGTCACGGAAGTGGATCGTCACGCCCTTGTTGAGGAACGCGAGCTCGCGGAGACGCGCGCACAGCGTCTCCCACTTGAACGCGCGGCAGGTGAAGACCGTATGGTCGGGGAAGAACGTCACCTTGGTACCCGTCTCGTCGCCGCAGTCGCCCACCGCCTCCAGGGGCTTCGTCACGTGCCCGCGGGCGAACTCGATATGGTGCAGCTTCCCGCCGCGTTTCACCTCCACCTTCATCCACTCGGAAAGCGCATTCACGCAGCTGACGCCCACGCCATGGAGACCGCCCGAGACCTTGTAGTTCGAGCCGTCGAACTTGCCGCCCGCGTGCAAGACGGTGAGCACCACCTCGATGGCGGGCTTGTGTTGCGTCGGGTGCATATCGACGGGAATGCCGCGGCCATTATCCTGCACCGTCAGGGAACCGTCGGGATTGATGATCACGTCGATCATCGAGCAGTAGCCCGCGAGCGCCTCGTCGATGGAGTTATCGACCACCTCGTAGACGAGGTGGTGGTAGCCGCGTTCGCCGGTGTCGCCGATGTACATTGCGGGGCGCTTGCGCACCGCCTCCATACCCTCCAGGACCTGGATGTTCTCGGCGTTGTAGTTGCTCGTTTCCTCTGCCATTTCGTTCCGCACTCCGTAAGTTGCAAATTACGGATATTATAGCATTTCGCGCGCGCGCCCGCAACGCGCACGCGCGCGAACAGCGGGCGAACCGCCATGTCCGTCGCGAAGCGAATCCAACCGAAGATTCCCGCCTAAATCGAGCCGGGCTCCACCTTCACCGGACCTTCGCGGAGCACCGTGATCCTGCCGTCTTCAAGCTTCACCACGGTAGATGCGGTGCCACCGGGCGATACTCCGCCATCCACCACGAGATCGGCGGAAAGCCCGATGTCGGCGAGCGACTCCTCGGCGTCCGTGGCGGGCCGCCGTCCCGACATGTTCGCACTGGTGACGCGCAATACGCCGCCGCAGCGGCGCAGCAGTTCGCGCGTCCAGTCGTGATCGGGAACGCGAAGCCCTTCGCCCCGCGAGACGACCGTGAGCGCGCCCGGCCAGTGCTTCGCGCCGAGTTCGGACGCGTCTTCGCCGATGAACTTCGCGGCGGCGGGGGCGGCGGACGCCAGGAGCGCGATCGGCTTCTTTGCGTCGCGCGCCTTGATCGTGTAAAGCCGCTCGACCGCAGCGGGAAAATCCGGATGCGCGGCGAGTCCGTAAACGGTATCCGTCGGAATCACCGCCACCCCGCCGGAGCACAGCGTCTTCACCGCCGCCTCCATTCCCGCCTCATCCGTCTTGACCAAGGTCATTGCCGTCACTTCCCGTCATCGGGCGCCAGCACCGTCAGACGGCAGGCAGGGCCTTGAGCGGCGCGGGCTTCTTCGCCATGTCCGCGCGCAGGTTGTACCACGCCTTCGGCGAGAATGCGTTCCAGTTCGGCGGCGGCGGCATCGTTGCCGGCGAAGCGCACGGTCTGCCAGCCGACGGCCTCGGCACCCGCGCAGTTCGCGGGCGAATCATCCACGAAGACGAGCTCCTCCCCCTTCAGCCCGATTCGCCGCTCCAGCAGTTCATAGATCTCACGCTGGGGCTTGTAGAGGCGCTCTTCGCCCGAAATGACCACCGCATCGGCCGTCGCGATGAAATCGGCGAAGTTCTTGCGGAAGAGATCGGCAAAACCTGGCGCCATATTGGTGAGGATCCCGATTCTGTAGCCCCGCGCCTTCAGGTTCGCCATCCAATCGCGCGTCCGCTCGTTCCGACAAAGCCAGCTCGCGGTATCGGCCTCCAGCAGCCGCGCCTGCACCTCGGGCGTGATGGTCACGCCGCCATCCGCCCAGATCTTCGCATAGAGCTCTTCCAGCGTCATGAAGCCGCCGTCATAGAGCCGCCGGTACTTCTCGAAACCCGCCACCAGCAGCGGCCACGAAAGCCCCAGCTCCTCCACGCAGTCATGGACGCGCTCCGGCATGATGGTGGCGGTCATCACCCCGCCGAAATCGAAGACGATTCCGCGGACCTGCCGAGGCCGCATCAGCGCGCGCGCCCGGGCGAAGGCGGCGGAGAGTTCCACCTTGCGACAGCCGCCCACATAGCCCTCGCGCTTCAGGTCCTCGACGAAACGGCGGAACTTGTGCGGCCCGGGGTTGAGGTTATCGAGGGCGAAGACCTCCGCCGCACCGAAGGTGCAGGCCTCGGAGAGCATTCCCGTCGATTCCGCCGTCACATAGAGCCGCTTCGCGAGCTTGACGAAGGCGGGAATCGGATTGAAGTGATCTTGCGAATAAAGGAGTTGGAAATTCCAGGGGAAAGACGCGACGACCTCCTCTACCGCCGGCGGCGTCCGCCGCGAAGTCGTCACCCAGAACTCCGCCCCAGCATTCTCAGCGAAGATCCGCTTAAGCTCGGCCTTCATCCATTCGGGCGAGAGCGTCGAGCACTTGTTGGGACCGCCGATGATGACGGCAACCGCCGGTTTTCCCGCAGCAGCGGCATGGCGCGCACGAAACGCCGCGACCCCGGCGTCATAGAACGCCCCGTCATTCGCCACCAGATTCGCGGGAATCGGGATGATGTTCTTCGCCGTCCGCGGACGGTCGAACGCGGGGGCAAGAATGCAGGTGAAGCTTCCGAGGCGGTAGCCGCGCGGATAGAGGACGACGCCGCATGGGACACCCAGCCGCTTCGCCACGGCCTTCACCGCATAAAAGGTGCCCGAACCCGTGCCGATCACCGCCGCATACAGCCCCTGCGGCAATTCCCGAAGCCCGGTCAAAAGCCGCGTCGTCCGCACGCCCAGGTGGTCAAGCAGATAGCTCAGCGCCTTTGCGAAAGGCGACCTGAAACGCACCTCGCAGAGATCGAAATCGAAGCCGAGTCCCCGGGCGAACGCCTTGGACTGGTTTTCGTGCCCCGCCTTCGAATCGGTCAGAATCAGCGCCTTTTCAATTTTCACTTCACTCATCGTTCACTCTCCCGAAATCCTCGCACAATCTCACGATCGTCAAACGGATACCTGACGCCCTTGATCTCCTGCGTCGTCTCATGGCCCTTTCCCGCGATCACCACCACGTCGCCTGCCTTCGCGTTACGGAGCGCATACTCGATCGCCTTGCGACGATCCGGCTCGATATAGGCGGAGGTGGAAGGCGGAGGCGGACAATGGGCAATCCCCTCCTTGATGGCATCAATGATCGCCATCGGCTCTTCGCTGCGGGGATTGTCGGAAGTGACCACCAGCCGATCCGCGAGCCGTGCGCACACCTCACCCATCAGCGGCCGCTTCATCGGGTCGCGATCGCCGCCCGCGCCGAAGACGACCCAGAGCCGTTTCCCCTCAGGGGTAAAGCCACGCACCGCCGTCAGAACCTTTTCCAGCCCGTCCGGAGTATGAGCGAAATCAACGAAGACCCGCGCCTTCCATCGCCCGCCGTCGGCGCCTTTCACCACTTCTTCCAGCCGTCCCCATCTCGGCTTCAGCGTCGGAATGACCGCCTGAATCACGTCATGGCCCACACCCGCCGCCTCGGCCAGCGCCGCCGCACAAAGGACGTTCGACTTATTGTAATCGCCGACCAACTTCAGCTCGGAAAGGTCGAAGTTCCTCTGTCCACCTCCACCTCTTTTCTCCACCTTCTTCACCAACACCGGAATCACATTTACCGCGAAGTTCCCTGCCGCATTAAACATCTCACGCCCGTAACCGCCGTCAAGACAGACGACATAAGGCGGCAAATCCTTCCGTCCCATGTCGGGGCGCGTCGGATGCGCCGCGGCGATCTGGCGCGCGAAGTCGAGCTTCACGTCAAAATAGGCCTCCATCGTCTTATGGTAGTCGAGATGGTCTTCCGAAAGATTCGTGAAGACCCCGCCCGCGAAGACCGTATCCCCCGTGCGGTGCTGATGGATCGCGTGCGACGAGACCTCCAGCACGCAATCGGTACAGCCCGCCGCCTCCATCTCCGCGAAGATCTCCTTAAGCACCTTCAGGGGCGGCGTGGTGTAGCCGGTATAGAACCGCCGCACCGTCGTGTTGGCCTCGACGGTCGTCACATACCCGCACTTCCTGCCCGGCGCGGCGTTGATGAATTCCGCGGCGATCCACGTCACCGTGGTCTTGCCGTTCGTTCCTGTAATGCCCCAGAAGTTCATAGGTGCAGGCGCAGATCAATCCCTTACGCCATGCCATGCATCGAACCGCGCGGCGGCGAGCGCCTTGTACTTCGCCCCCGTCCCGCCGTTCACGAACGGATCGATGGAGATGCCGCCTCGCGAAGCGAACTTCCCGTACACTTCCAGATACTTCGGCTTCAGCAGCTTCGCGAGGTCGTCGTAGATGACGTTGACGACATCCTCGTGAAAGTCGCCGTGATTGCGGAAGCCGAAGAGGTAGAGCTTCAGCGACTTCGACTCCACGAGCTTCTTCGCCGGGATATAGCGAATCGTCAGCGTCGCGAAGTCGGGCTGCCCCGTCTTCGGGCAAAGCGTCGTGAACTCGGGTGCGGTCAAGGTCACCCAGTAGTCGCGCGACGGATGCCTGTTCGCGAACGCATCGAGAATCGCGGGATCATATTCCATCGGCACGCGCACCGTCCTGCCGAGAGCCGTCAGTTCTTCAAGTTCGTTTTTCATTTCACTCTCCTCCAAATGCAAAGCCGCGTCTTGCCGTAGGTGCGGTCACGCAACATCTCCCACCCCGGCGTCTCTTCGGCCTTCTGCACCGCCGTCATCTCGGCGATGAAAAGCCCCTCCTCCAGAATCACGCCGCGCTCCGCGAGCGCCTTAAGGACCGCCGCGTAGCCACGTTCCTCGCCGAGCGCATACGGCGGGTCGGCGAAGCCAATCGAAAACCCCGCCCCGGCATATCTATCGATCCACCGGTAGGCGTCCGCACCGATGACTGCGGCGCCCCTCTGCGCCCCCTTGGCGGCCAAGATAGCATTGAGGTTCTCGTTCAGCACCGCGAGATGGCGGCGGTTCTGCTCGACGAAGGTCGCGGATCGTGCGCCGCGTGAAAGCGCTTCCAGCCCCACGGCGCCGGAACCGGCGAAAAGGTCGAGGAAGTCCGCGCCGACGAGTTCGCATTGGATGATGTTGAAGACGGCTTCACGCACACGATCCTGCGTCGGACGGATCGCGTCCGACTTCGGCACTTTGAGCGTACGCCCTCCGAATTCACCGCCAGTGATGCGCATAAGGGATATTATACCAAAGAGCAGGCGATCAGGGCATCGTGTCCTCAAGCCCGAGCGCGAGATACTTCGAGCGGGCGTAGTCGTGGTACTCAAGCTCCACCACGCTCTTGCGCGCGATGCCGAGCGAGTCGAGATAGGCGTAGCGCGCGGGCATATCCTCGGTAAGTCCCGGCACCACCAAGCACCGAACCTCAATCTTCGCCTTCGCCGCGACGAGCCGCTCGAGGTTGCGCTTGATGACCTCGTTGGATACGCCAGTATATTTCCGGTGCGTCTCAGCGTCGGCGCACTTGAAGTCGGGCAACCACATATCCGTCACCGGCAGGAGCGCCTCGATCGCCGCCGGCGGCGCGTAGAGCGAAGTGTCGAGACAGGTGTGGAGTCCCGCCTTCTTGCAGGCCGAAAGCAGCTCGCGCGTCCATTCCCAGAAATAGAGCGGCTCGCCGCCGGAGACCGTGACCCCGCCGCCGGTGCGGTCGTAAAAGGGCTTATCTTCGAGCGCCTTCTTGACGAGCTCGTCAATGGTCTGCGGCTTGCCGTAGAACTTGAGCGCGCGCGTCGGGCAGGTCGTCTCGTCCATCGTACACTGCTTGCAGTGCCGGCAGAGATGCTGAAACCGCGCCGTCTCGCGCTCGGCGGCGATCGCCTCGGGGTTGTGGCACCAGATGCACTTGAGCGGGCATCCCTTCACGAAGAAGGTCGTGCGCATGCCTGGCCCGTCATAGATCGCCATCCGCTTCGCATCCAGCAGAAGCGGCGTGCGGACATGGCGCTCTTGCGCGACCGCGAAGCGTGATGCCAGCGCGAACGCCGAGAAACCCGCGATGAAATCCCTTCGATTCGTCATGAGCTCATCCCCGATTCCCGAATCTCCATGTACCAGACCCTCCGTGCATTTCACAAGAACATCGCCATGTAATGCGGCAAGGTGACCTTCTTTCCGGACACCCCAACGTTTCCGTCAACGAACTTATAGCCGTACGGGACGTTCTCCGCCATCAAAAATTCGTTTAACGACACCGTCGCCCCATTCGAGGCCTTCACCTCCAACGGCACGGGGCCTCCATCCCGCTCAAGGACAAACTCGATTTCGCGCGTGCCGCCTTCCGTCTTATAGTAGATGAGCGGCATTCCCTTCTGCGCCAATGTAACCGCGATCCAATTCTCAAAAAGCCCGCCTTTCGCATTGCCGACCAGCTTGCCAGAATAGAGAAGCCCCTTCGCCTCTGTTCCGAACAACGCGGACAATAGCCCGACATCCGAAAGATAGAGCTTGAACCAGCCGTCCCGTATCTGCGCACACAGGGGAATCTCCGATGTCGTCACATTCTCGGCCCTCAGCGCCAGCGCCGCATCGCAAAGCCAGTCCACCGACGCACGATACTTGCGCTCGCTCCCGCCCTTCTCAACCTCCGCGTACTTGAATTTGCGGTTCTCCTTTGCAAGCGTCCGCGGAATAGCCCGATAACAGTTCTCGATCTTCGGGATATCAGTCGTGTCCGCATACTTATGGATGTCATCGACATAGGCCGCGAGAATTTTCTCCTGCTCGGACTGCACCGGACCAAAATCACCCTGCGCCAAATAGGCGTTCACGACCGCCGGCATGCCGCCGACAATCAAATACTCGCGAAGGAATTCCCCATAGCGGCGATTTAGCGCATCCGGCACTCGCTCACGGCGCTCATAATAACCGCGCAAGACGGAAATCGCATCCTCGGTGACACCCTTCGCCCACAGAAACTCTTCGAAATCCAGAGCATGCATCTTCACCGCCCGCTCGTAGCCGACTGGTATTGACTTCGGCTCCCGCCGTGCACGGCTCCGCTTGTTCTTGTACTTGATGCCCAAAAGCGAACCTGAAGCAATGACATCGCACCGTCCGTCCAGCGCAAAGGACTTCAAGGCCGTCCGTGCATTGGGGCACTCCTGGATCTCGTCCAAGAAGATCAACGTCCGGCCGGGCACGATTCGCCGCGTCGCATCATAGGCCGAAATCTTCCGATAGAGATCCTCTGCTTTAAGACTCCCGTCAAAAAGCTCACCCGCATCTGGTTCCAAGACAAAATTAAACTCGATGAGACTTTCGTATTGCTCCCGTCCAAATTGCTCAATAATGAAAGTCTTACCAATCTGCCGCGCCCCCTTCACCAAAAGACATTCCTGGTGCTTGTTTTCCTTCCAAGCAACAAGAAAATCATAAAACTTTCGACGAAGTTGCGCCATAACGCGATGAATTGTATCAAATTACTCAACTTTGTGTCAATGAGCAACTTTTTGGAATGTCTTTATATAAACTTTTACAATTTTTGAGGATGATGTTAAATCAACTTTTGCAACTTTTCGAGCATCAGCAGGGCGCGGAACGCGGCGACCTCATCGAGGTCGCCATACCGATGGGACGCCGCTCAGCGCTCCGCGATGGATTCCGCGCGGAGGATGAACTTGTCCTGCTCCTCGCGCGGGATGTCGTTCCACCGGACATTCCACCCGGCGACGCGGACCTGCAGGTTCTCGTACTTCTCTGGATGCGCCTGCGCCTCGCGCAAGGTCTCCGCATCGTGTACGTTGAACTGGATCACCATCCCGCCGTTCGCGAAGTTCTGCTCGACGAGCGAACGCATGACGACGAGCCCCTTCTCGCCCGCGACCGTCGCCGGCAAAAGCGCGACATCGAGCGGAAAATCGCCCGGCAAGTCGCGCGCATCCAGGACGGCCTGCGTATTGACGAGCGCCGTCGGCCCTTCGGTGTCCGCTCCCATCACGGGCGAAAAGTTCTTCGAAAGCTCCTCGCCCGCCTTGCGTCCGTCCGGCGTTGCGCCGGTCCAGCGCCCGAAATCATAGAAGAAGCGCGCCGCGTGCCCGACCGCCTTATAGACGCCGCCGCGCGCATTGGGAACGCCGTTGATGACCGGGGCAATGGCCTTGACGAACTCGGCGCCCAGCGCGTTCGCCTCCTGGTCGTTGTTGCCCCACTTGTGCCGCGAGCGCGCCATCTTAAGCCGCAAGTCCTCGTGCCCTTCCCAATTCCTCGCCATCATCTCCCCCAACTCCTTCAAGCTCATCCTCTTCCCCTCTCCACCTCCACCTACTTTCTCCACCTTCCCTTCTACCTTCTCCTCCCCATACACCAGCTCCTTCACCGCCATCAGCGCATCCACCGTCGTCGCGAAGCCCGTAAGCCAGATGCCGGTGTTATTACCGTACCGCATGCCGCCGCAGTAGGCGTCGCGCCCCGTCTCCATGCTGTAGGGCGTGGCGAGCGAAAAGAGGAGCGACGGATTGATCTCGGCGAGATGCCGCTCGTTGACGGCGGCGGCCGCCATCGCCTGGCGGACCACGTCCGTCACGCGGCCAAAGTACAAGCGCTTGAAGGCGGCGAAGTCGGCGGCGGCGAATTGCTCGTTGGTCGCCGCCTCGGCCAGCAACAGCTCCAGCTGCTTAGGCAAGTTGACGGCCGCGCCGAAGGTGTCGTTGGCGCTATCGCGGATCGCCCACTCATAGCACCCCCAGAGCATAAACGTGCGCGCCTGTTCCGCGCTATAGCCCATCGAGCGGATGACGCGCGCTTGCGACTCTTCGCCCACGAAGGTGAGCGGGCGCATCCGCCGCGCCATATCGAGCGTCCGCGTCCAGACCCAGTCGGGCGTGGAATGCCCAATCTTCAAAAGCACCTTCGGTGTCGGCAGCGCCAGCTCGTCGATGACGTCAAAAAGGAGCTTCGAGACCTCGTTATATTCGGTCGTCCCGTCCGCCTGCGTTCCGCCGAAATAGACCGGCTGCCCCCAGTAGTTGTTGACCGATCCCCAGAGCCACCAGAAATACGCCAACTGCTCGCGAAACTCGTCCTCGGTCGTCCTTCCCGCGGCAAGATCGGCGCGATAGTACGGCGTGAGCAACCGGTCGAGATTGCCGAGCGAGCGCACCTGAATGGACTCGAACTTTTCGCTGATCGCCCAATATAGCCAGATGAAGTTAAGGACGTCATAAGCCGTCTCGGGCGCGCCGCGCGAAAGCCGGCGGATGCTCGCGAGTTCCTTTTTAAGCCGCGGCGAAGGCGTTTCCTTCAGCCGCCGCTCCGCCTGCGCGGCAAGCCGGGCGAGGAGGCGGCCGATCGCCTCGGCGGCGATGCGGCGGACGGCGTAGAATTCCTCTCCCCGGTCCTTCGCCGCGAGCCGCGCAGCCATGCCGGGAAAGCCAACCTTGATGGCGTCATCCCAGTCGGGCGCGCTGTGATCGTAGTCGGGATAGGCGCAATAGATCGGCCACCCGTCACTATGCCCCGGGTCGGCCGCCTCCAGCACGGCGTCGCGGCGCGCGGTCACGAACGGCAGCACCGGATGGATCGCATAGGTATGCCGCGTCCAATAGGCAAAGGTCGGAAACCAGTGGTGCGGACTTACGTCGATGGCCGTGCGCTCGCAGAGATTGGAAAAGATCAGCGCCTTGGTTTCCGCCCAGCTCGCCCGGTTGGTCCAGACGGGGACGAGCGCGGCGAGTTCCTTCCGCAGCGCCGTCGCGTCCAGCCCAGTCGTTGGATCGGCCATTTCCTCGCGACATTGCCGCCGCACAAAATCGGCGTCCTCCGGACGGATCAGCGGCGATGCCCAGGCGGTAGTGGCGAAAAGCGAAAAGGCAAGAACCCCGAAAACAGCAATCGTTCTCATCTCGTCAGTTCCAGATCAGAACAAGCCCCTTCGCCTTCCGAACAACCAGCCACTTGTTGCGCCAAGCACCGAGATACATATCCTTATACGCCGCCACCTCGTCGTAATGGGGCTGCGTTGTCTCCCCAGAAATCGCCCCCTTGGCGACAAAGTTCGCCGTCGCCATCCACTCCGCGGCATATTTCCGCCGCACCGCGATTGCGATCTTGTAGTTCGTGTTGATGGCTCCGCTATTTGACCAATTAACATTCACATCCGACGGCGGCGATCCGAAGAACTCGACTATCCGCAAGCGGTCGGGAATCGGATCTTCAACAACCAAGGCCTCTTTTCCAATCGCCAAAATCCCCTCTGGCAAGGAAATGCAACCGAAATCGCTCTTATAGAAGACATTATCCGGAAGCCCGGTCACGTGCGTCTGAGCAAGGTTCAGCGATTCGAACTTCGCGTTCTCGAATGCACCGACGGCCAGCTCCGTCAGATTGGTCGAAAACTTGATTTCTTCGAGCCCCTTACATCCCTTGAACATGTATTTGAAAAGCTTCGTGGCGCGCGGAAACGACACCCTTTGTAGCTGCGAGCAACCCTCGAAAACGCCATGGTTGATCGTAATAGGTAAAAGCCAATACGAGGTATCCGAGCGGACAGTCACCGCCACCAGATTCTCGCATCCGTAGAAGATTTCGGCGGCTGAACCGACTATTTCCTCGGGGATGATGACCTCGGTAATCGCGTCCTCGCCCTCAAACGCACCCGTTGCGAGCACCAATAGCGGCTTCGCCCCATCCTCCGCCTGCTCCACCATATCCGCATTCAAAAGCGAAAGATCCAGTCGTCCCGAACCCGCCGCGCGCGTTTTCGGCTCCCCTCCAACCGTCACTGACATCGTACGGAAATGCTGTCCCTTGGCAAAATAGCCAGTTTTATCCGGGCCGATGTCGTTCGCATCATCATCCTTGACGTACAAAGTCCAGTTACCGTCCGTCACTCGCGCAAACTTCTCACTGCCGCTCGCCGACAGAAACTTCCAATGGCGCGAGAAATTAACCTTGATTGTCCGCGGCGCATCCACTGTGAAAGTAAAAGCCCCGTCCGCAACCGTCACGCCCTTGGTATCACCTTCGATATCGCCCGTAAAGGTCGAGACAGTCGGCTCGGACACCCCGGCGGGCGTGACCCGAACCTCCTGCCCAAGACAATAGTAAGCCGTCCCTTCCGTATCGCTGTAATCGGGGGCGGGAGCATAAGCGAAGGTCTCGTTGCCGCCGTCCTTCACTATTCGGACGGCACTCGCTACATCCTCCCAAAGCCACGTGAGCCGCAAATTGCCCGCCTCGCCGTCAAGATGAACCGCACGCTCGCTTAAATTGGTTCTAACCAATTCCCATCCCGCCTCGGTCATCCGTTCCAAGACATACCCGCGGCAAAGCGCGGCGGAATCGCCGTTAAACCCAACCTCGGGCGCACTGAAATCACGCCCGCCTTTGGAAAGCAGGAAAACGCCATAATTTAAACCCGCTCCCGCATACTGCGCCGGCGCACCCGTAACCTCGACCGTCGCCTGCTCGATCTTGGCCTTCACGAGAATCTCGATTTCCATCAGCCCCGCAGTCCATGTCTCGTTTTTGCCGTTCATATACTTCGCTTCCGTGAAGTCCAGCCGATAAGCCGAATAAGCATCCACATCCTTCTTGGTAATTTCGAAAGTTGCGGAATTCTTTTCCCCGTCGGCCGAGTTCTTTTCCCACGGCGACTTGGCGTTCTGCCCAGAACCATACGTCGCCGAATTCGTCTGCGAATACCAAGTGTAACCATCCACCGTGTCGATCGTCACCCAATCGACTCCGTTAGTGCTACCCTCCAACTGCCATCCTGTCGGCGCGCGCTCATTGCAATACCAGCCCGTTGACTGCTGCCAAAGCCGATAGCCGACCGGCACTAATTTGATTTCCTCATCTAACTCCAGCCCCGTCACCAAAAGCGCCACCTTCGAGCCGACTTTGCCCGAATAGCGTAAACTCGAATCGCTCGTAAGTGTCGTTCTATCAAAGCACTTGTCGGGCCCCATATTGGCCGTATAATCCGTTCCCGGTGTTCCACCCTCATAACTGGACTTTCCGCCATAGTTCTGAACGACATCGAGAAAATTGACGCTATCTGACATTCCGTCAAACTCCCAAAGCCAGGTAAGGCGCAACGACTTGCCCTCCGGCACATAATCGTAGGCGGTCGATTCGAGATTCGTTAAAACCGTACCGGCCTCAACATCCTCCAGGACATACCCTACCGAGCGATATTGAAAACCGCAAACGCGAGAAACCGACGCGGGCGCAGCGATAGTCCCGGCCGCCGCTACATACTCCCCGTTCCCAACCGGAAAAACGCTCGTATCCTCAACTTTGTCGATGCCATGAAAAACCTGCAGCTCCGCAATTTGGGGCACCCCAAAAAACTCCAGCTCATGGAGGCCGACATCTGGTGCAGCACCAGTATAACCGCTCGCCGTGGGTTTGAAGCGAAACCACGAATAGACAGCAGGTGCCGAAGCGGGGGTAAAGGTCTGATGACAATCATTTTCGACAGGATCTTTACCTCCCCCTCCCCCACTATAAGTTTGGTCGCCATACCAAGTGACACCACTTCTCGAATCAATCGCCGCCCACTCAACTCCGTTGCTACTCCCTTCCAGCGTCCAAGCCGTCGGCGCACGATCCTTACTGTACCAGCCCGCGCTGAGACGATGAACTGTATAGGAGGTAAGAGTAAAGCCCTTGACGCGGCTTGTAGGAGGGATGGTGAACCGAATGCAGTTTTCATTAGACAAATTCGACAACGTGCTCATCCATCCTTCGGCATTCGTAAGCCGTGTCTTCCCATCGGCTTTGTAGAAAGAAAGCCCGTCAAACAATTGCCAGTACCAATAAGTAGTGTTGCCGCTCTTGTAGCTGTCGGCCACCGGCACATACGTCGTATTTTGGGCAAGCTCAAGCTGCGTAACCCCCAGCTCTGCTGCGAGATATTCCGCGAGATTGACGGAGTCGCCCGCTTCCGCCTTAGCGGAAAAAGCCGCCGCCCAAGCCGCGAAAACCAGCGCCGAAACCAGGATGCGCCACCCGCAAAAAGTAGTTTTCATAATCCCCTCCTTTTTTAGTTTGGGGATATTATCGCATTTTTTACAAAACTTGTCTTGTAAAATCGTGAAGCAAATTTGTATAAAATGTCCAATCGAAAAGTCGATTATGAAGATTACCTGTCAGGGGATGTTCTTAAAATGGCGACATAGACCTAATCGAATCGCCCTCCGCCCAGACCGCCAGCTGGAGCGAACCGACCTTTTCCCAGGCCGCAGAGGCGACCAAAGTGAAAGCGGAAACGACAGCGATAATCAGGTGTTTCATTGGCGGAGATCTCCGATTGCGGTGTTGACATTTGACATTATACCAAATCGGGCGAGCGGCAGGGGTGCCCCTGACACTTTGCGACAAAGGGTGCTTTGCCGCCAAAAGCAATATAAGACCCGCCGTCAGGCAGCCGCCCACATATCCAGGTCCGCGATTACCGCGCCGCTCCTTGAACCAAAGCCGCGATGAGCGCAGATGGAAGCAGACCGACGGCACGCCGGCCAGCGCCAACATGACGAAAAGGAAGATGATCAATCCCATGCTCTCCGGCAGACTTCTCCAATTGTGCGACAGCGACACGAGAAAAAACAGAATCAAGCTCAAATAGGGAAACTCGGCACTCGCCCATTGTCCACGCCGCACAGCCACAAACAAGCCCCAAAAGAACAAGATGCCGACGCAGAGCCCAAGGTCTTTTCGCATCGCACAATAGAGGGCCGCTGCGTACAACGCCCCAAGTGTGTCGCACAAGATGTCCTTCTGCATCATTGTCCTTTTCCGATCAGACGATAGCGATAGGCGCTGAATGCCGTGTTCTTGTGAACCTTCCAAACGGGAAGGACGCTGAAGTCCGATTGAATGCGGTCGCAGAACTCATAGACGTCCATCGCCGTTTGCGTCGGCACTGACCAGACCTCCTTGCCGTCGACAGAGACCGTCAAACGTTCCTCGTCCCACCGCAAGCCGAAGGTATGGTCGTCGCGCTTTTCAAGCGCGCCCTGATAGACCGACCACCTTCTCTCGAAGCCCTCGTCACTCCCCGGCCATATCTTGCCAAGTTTAGGCGCATCGGAATTCTCCTCGGTCGGACATTCGACTTCGACGTGATCCCCCGCCTCATCGCGCCAAAAGCCGATGAAAGGAAAGGCCCACGACGAATTCTTGGCGCAGAATCCCGTATAGGGACGGGCCAGGCCCCAGCCGATGGCCCACTTGGTCTGCTTGACGTCATTCGTCTCGAAATGAACCGTCGCCTCGTATTCCGCGCCTTTTCCCGGCAGGGGCAGCTCCAGCCGGTAGTAGGACTTCCCGCCGCCACCCACACGCGCGCGCCCGTCCTTTTTCAATCCGACGACGCCCCACCAGCTCATGGCCTCGTAGGCTGAAGGCGTCGGCATGACATCGACCCAACCGCCCTTCTTCTCCTGCAGGACCTTCCGCACCCGGAACCCCTGCCGGGCGACGATGATCTGCTCCGCCTGTGAGAGCCCTTTCATGGACTGGAGCTTGCGATAGGCGGCGTCAGCGTCCGCGAATCGTCCCTCGCTGATCGCGATCTCGGCGTCAATGAAGAGCTCCCGCCGCTGGACATCGCGCCCTATCGCCTCGAACATGTTGATGACAAAGTTGTAATCGCTGGAATGGCAGGCCCGCCTCGTCCACCAGGCGTCCTGCCAGTTGTCCAGCGGTTTCTTGTACTGCGCGGCGTACTTGCGCACCATCCGCCAGTCGCGCTTCTGCAGGGCCAGCGAGACGCCCATGCCGACGAACACGTCCCGCGAAGGCATGTAGGCGCTTTCGGGTGCCGCGATATAGGCGTCGAACATCCGATAGAGCCGCTCCGACAGCTCGGGCGTCAGCACGGCATTCGCCAGGTTCGTGTTGGCGACATGGTCCGTCTCGGCAACGAAGATCTTGCCCAGGGCCGTCGCCGCCGTCCGG
>JAZUHK010000056.1:0-6889 GCA_045641645.1 Kiritimatiellia bacterium | reverse complement strand
GCAACCGTGCTTCGGAAGATCGAGCAGCGGCTTTCGGAGGATCTGCCCGAACGCCACCACCGCGACAACCTCAGGCGCCCACGCACGGATCTGCGCCATCGGCTCCTCGTCGTTCACCCGCTCGGGCTTGATGATCGCGGTAAGGCCGCGGCTTTGCGCGTATTGCGCAAGCGGACACGGCGTAAGCACCTTGCCGCGCCCGACCGGCCGGTCGGGCTGCGTGACGGTGCCGACGACTTCCAACTCCTCCTCGCGCAACAGCGCGCGGAGGCACTCGGCCGAAGCCGCCGACGAACCCATAAAGACGACTCTCATAAAAACGGCTGTGATTTTACCAAAATCCGCGCCTGTTCATCAAGCGCACCCGAAGTCCACCCTTCCCGGATCCTTAGACCCGCTTTATGGCATGATCGTTCTTGCGCCAGGTCTCGCGCATGAACTTGACCGAGCGGGAAAAGATCTGATCGACATTGGCCGCCGAAGAGATGTCGAGGAAATCACGGATCTCCTCGGACGACAGGAAGAAGCGCGTCTTCAGCAAATGCACATAGCACCGCTCGGGGTCTTCGTTCCATAGCTTGCGGAAAATCCACAGCGTAAAGCGCCACGCCTCCTGCCGCAGCACCGAACGGTCATCGGCCGGAATCGCCAGCGCCTCCCCCTCGCCCTCCGCGTCGGGATGCGCCCCCTCCAGCGAAATCTCCCCATGGCGGTTCGGATTCGCGTTGAGGACATAGCCGCGCACATAACGCTTGAGCCACCCCTCCAAGCTCCCTTCGCCGCGGTAAAGCTCGATCTTCTTCCGACCGATCATCTCGTCGTAGAGCATCCCCATGAGATCGCCGTCGGTGAGCGAGTAACGCTTCATCATCTCCGCCGACCTAAGCGACTTCGCCTCGGGTGCGATCACCCGCTCCCAGACACGCTTCCACCCGGCGTCCTCGCCCGCCTTGATGAGCTCCAGCCATTCGGCGTCGGTCATGCGAACGTCAGCCCCCCGCCGACCGGATCGATGCCGCGGCGATGCAGCCACAGCCCCGTCTCGTGCTTGCCCTTGATGAAATCGGCGAAGGCGATCTCCGTTTGGCCGCGAACCACCTTGAGCTGCCGCCCCGCCAGTTCCAAGATGCCCGCGCCAACCGGCTTTCCCTCGCCATCGGTGACGGCGACCGGAAGCATCGTCTCCGCCCCCGCTCCCGCCGGGAACGTCAGAACCGCCGTCCAACGATGACTGATTGGCAGCACCGGATTGGACTGGAAGGTGAAGGCCAGGGTCTTGTCGGCAGGCGTCTTCATCGTCCTCCTCACCAGCTCAGGCGCGTCGGGATTCCAGCCGCGGCCACCTCGCGCTTGATCGCCGCGATCGTATATTCGCCCGAATGGATCATGCCCGCCACAATCGCCGCATCGGCCTGCGCCTCGCGAAAGGCGGCGACGAGATGCGCGGGGCGCCCCGCACCGCCCGAGGCGACGACGGGAACGCTCACCGCCTCGGCGATGAGCCGCGTCACCGTGAGCTCAAAGCCCGCGCGCGTGCCGTCGGCATCGACCGAATTGACCACGATCTCCCCCGCCCCGAGATCCGCCGCGCGCCGCGCCCACTGAACCGCATCCATACCCGTGAACTCGCGGAAACCGCGGGTGGTGATTTCGTAGCCGCTCGGCATCTTCGCATTGCGGACCGGATCCATCCCGAGGACGATGCACTGGCGGCCGAAGACCGCCGCACCCTCGGCGATGATCTGCGGATTGCGCACCGCCAGCGAATTGACCGACACCTTCTCGGCCCCCGCGAGGATGACGCGCTCCATATCGGCGACCGAAGAGAGCCCGCCGCCGACGGCGAAGGGGATATGCACCGCCGCCGCCACCGCCTCGACCATCCCGATATCGACGGGCCGGCGCTCGGCAGACGCGGTGATGTCGTAGAAGACGAGTTCGTCGGCCCCGCCGTCCGAATAGCGCACCGCCATCTCGACGGGATCGCCGAGATCGACATTGTTCTTGAACTTGACGCCCTTGGTGACGCGACCCGCGCGCACGTCCAGACAGGGAATGAGGCGCTTCGTCAGCATTGGAGCCACTCCTTGAGCAGTTCCAGCCCCACCCGCCCCGACTTCTCGGGATGGAACTGGCAGGCCAGCAGCGCCCCCTTCCTCACCTCCGAGGTGAAGGTGACGCCCGCATATTCCGTCTTGCCCGTCGTGTAGGGCCCGAGTTCGGCGTAATAGCTGTGGACGAAATAGTATTCGTCGCCGCCGTTCACCTGATTCCAGCCAATCTCCGGCACCTTGAAACCGGGAACCTCGGGAAACCGCCGCACCGCCCCCGGCAAGATGCCGAGCGTATCCACGCCCCCGTCCTCCTCGGAATGCCCGAAGAGGATCTGCATGCCGAGACAGATGCCGAGGAAGGGCTTGCCGGAAGCCGCCGCCGCGCGAACGGCATCCACGAGCCCGAGCTCGGCGAGATTCGCCATCGCGCTTCCCGCGGCGCCCACGCCGGGAAAGACCACGCGCTCCGCCGCGGCGATGACCTCGCGCTCGCGCGTCACCACCGTCTCCGCACCAAGCGCGGCAAAGGCGTTCCTGACGCTCGTCAGGTTTCCGGCCTTGTAATCGATAATCGCCGTCATCTGCTTGTTTCCGCCGTCCTTTCCGAATCAGTCCGCCGCGCTCACGGCGGGCGCGAGCGCCTCGAAGTCGGCGACTGCCGCCGCCGAGCCGCCCATCACCTGGGCGAGCCCCGCGCGGGCGCGCGGGAACTCGGTCGCGATCCAGTACTCCTTCACTGGCTTCTTCTCGGGCGCAGTCCCCATCTGGCGGTTAAGTAGCGCCGTCACAATAAGCGCAATCGCCGCATCGACGAGCTTGCGCGCCGAAAGATCGAGATAGGCGCGCGCGTCCTCGCGGCCCTTCACGTACGCAATCGCCGCCTCGAGTTCGGCGAGGAGCGCCGTCATCCGCGGATGCCGCGCCGACCAGTCGGCCGTGCCGAAGATATCGGCGAGAACGTCTTTCACGAGACCGCCGGTGACCCCCGCAATCGCCGCGACGACCTGCAGCTGCGAGGTGCCCTCGTAGATCGTGGTGATGCGCGCGTCGCGGAGATACCGCTCCACGGGATAGTCCTTCATGAAGCCCGAGCCGCCCAGGATCGCGACCGCCGAGTTGGCGCTGCGCATCGAGAGCTCCGAGCCGTAGTACTTCGCCATCGGCGTGAGCATCTTGTTGAACGCGCCGTAGAGCTTCATCCGCGCGCGCACCTGCGGCGCCTCGGCCGAACCCTTCACCCGCTCGAACTTGCGCGTGAGCCCCTCTTCGAGATCGACGTTCTTCGCCGCATAGTAGGTGAGCGCGCGCGCCGCCTGAAGCTCGACGGACATCGCCGAGAGGATTTCGCGGATCGGCGCGAAGGTGTCGATCGTCACTCCGAACTGCTTGCGACTCGCCGCGTAATCGCGCGCGGCGCGGTACGCCGCCTCGGCGATGCCGACGCCCTGCGCCGCGATTCCCATGCGCGCGCCGTTCATGAGCGCCATCACGTAGGTGATGAGCCCGCGTTTCCTGAGGCCGATCAGTTTCGCCGGCGCCTCGGTGAAGACGAGCTCGCAGGTGGGGCTGCCGTTGATGCCGAGCTTGTGCTCAAGCCGCCGCACCTTCACCCACGGCCCCTTCTCGACCAGGAGGCAGCTCAAGCCCCGCCCGTCGGAGAACTCGGGTTCGGTGCGCGCGAGGACGAGCAGGACGTCGCCGCAGCCGTTGGTGATGAAGCGCTTGACGCCGTTCACGAACCAGTTGCCGTTTTCGTCCTGATGCGCCGAGGTCTTGACCGACTGAAGGTCGCTGCCCGCGTCAGGCTCGGTGAGGACCATCGCCCCCGTCCAGCCGCCGCGGACGAGCTTGGGCACATACTCCTGCTTGATCTCCTCCGAGGCGAACATGTTGATCGTCTCGGCGATGCCCTGCAGCCCCACCATGTTCATGAGCGAAGCGTCGGCACGCGAGACCATGTCGTTCACCGCCGTCATGACGACGCACGGCATGTTGAGCCCTTCGAGGCGATACGGAATCTGAATGCCGAGGAGCCCCGCCTCGCGGAAAAGCTCAAGGCAGAGCTTCACGCCGGGCGTGTAGGTCACCGAACCGTCGGGGTTGAGGACATTGCCGAGCCGATCCGTCTCCTCGGCGGTGGGGGCGATGCGGTTGCCCATGATGTCGCCCGCCACCTCCAGCGCCCGCTTGTAGTTGTCGATCGCATCCGCCGCGTCGGTAGGCGCGAAATCGTATTCCTTCGCGAACCTGAAGTCCTCTTCCAACAGCGTCGCCACCTCCGAGAGGTCGAGCGCGTCGATCGTCTTAGCGATGTCCGGATTGTCGTTGTAGAAATTTCCCATGTTCCTCGCCCGTTAAAATGTTCGTCTCCATGCCTTTCGCATGATTTCGGTATTCTACCAAATGCCGCGTCCGCGTTCAAGGGTCAGCGAATTATGCTATACTCTCACCTAAGATTTCACCCGATGAGCGAGGAACAGGAAACCATCGAAGGCACCATCCGGTCCGTCGTTTTCCATAACGACGAGAGCGGCTATACCGTCTTGCACGTGGAAATCCCGAGCGAATTCGAACTCGCCAAGAACCCCGAAATCACTATCGTCGGCAAGACCCAGGCCGTCTGGGAGGGCGAAGACGTCAAGGCCGTGGGCGAATGGGTCACCGACAAGGTCCACGGCCGCCAGTTCAAGGCCGAATCGCTCACCTGCATCGCCCCGCGCTCGCTCAAGGGCATCGAGCGCTACCTCGCCTCCGGGCTCATCAAGGGGGTCGGCCCCGTCCTCGCCAAGCGCATCGTCGATACCTTCGGCGAAGAGACGATGCACGTCCTCTCCCACCAGTCGGGGCGGCTCCAGGAAGTGCCCAAGCTCGGCGCGGCAAAAATCCGCCAGATCCGCGCCAGCTGGCTCCAGAACGAAACCCAGCGCGAAAACCTCATCTTCGGCCAGACCTACGGCATCTCCATCATCAAGATGACGAAGATCGTCCGCAAATACGGTCCCGACGCCATTGCCATCATCAAGCAGGATCCCTACCGGCTCTGCCGCGACATCTGGGGCATCGGTTTCGCCACTGCCGACAAGATCGCCCTCTCGGTGGGCATCCCCAAGGACTCCCCCTTAAGGGCCCGCGCCTCCATCGCCTACACCCTCGAAACCGAAGCCGAGGACGGCGGGCACGTCTGGACCTACGAAAACGACCTGCTTCTGCGCGCGAACGAACTCACCGCCATCCCGATGGAGATCCTCGCCTCCGCCCTCGCCGCAGAGCTCGAACGGGGAAGCGTCATCGCCGAAGCGACCGAAGGCGAGACCCGGCGCATCTACCTGCGCTCGCTCTACTTCGCGGAAATCGCCGTCGCCAGGCGCATCCGGGCGATTCTCGCCGCCCCGCGCGCCTTCGCCGCGTTCGACTCCGAAAAGGCCATCGACTGGTGGCAGCAGCGCGCGGGCTTCGTCCTGGCGCCCATGCAGCACCTGGCGCTCGGGCGTTCGCTTTCCGCCAAGTTCTCAATCATCACCGGCGGCCCCGGCGTCGGCAAGACCACCATCATCCGCGCCCTGGTCGAGATCTTCGGCAGGAAGACCCGGAAGATCATCCTCGCGGCACCGACGGGGCGCGCCGCCAAGCGGATGTCGGAATCGGTCGGCAAA
Source organism: Kiritimatiellia bacterium (assembly GCA_045641645.1). Taxonomy (GTDB): domain Bacteria; phylum Verrucomicrobiota; class Kiritimatiellia; order RFP12; family UBA1067; genus UBA1067. Next base: position 1,182 of record JAZUHK010000056.1, on the reverse strand, counting down.
AGCGCCCAGACCATCCACCGGCTCCTCAAGTGGAATCCCGTCACCGGCCGCTTCACCTTCAACGCCGAGAACCGCCTGGAAGGCGATGTCTTCATCTTCGACGAGACCTCGATGATCGACCTGAAGCTCGCCGACGACCTGCTCGCCGCCCTTCCCGACGAGGCGACCGTCGTCTTCGTGGGCGACACCGACCAGCTTCCCTCGGTGGGGGCGGGCGCGGTGCTCGGCGACCTCATCAAGTCCGACGCCGTCCCCGCCACCAAGCTCGACACCATCTTCCGGCAGGACACGACGGGACTCATCGTCACCAACGCCCACCACGTGAACGCTGGCGAACCGCTGGAGCTCCGCGCGGGGGAGAGCGACTTCTACTTCCTCCGCGCCGAAGAGCCGGAGCTCTGCCTGAAGCGCGCCATCGACTTCATGCAGACGCGCATCCCCCGGAAGTTCGGGCTCGATCCGCTCGCCGACGTGCAGATCCTCACGCCCATGCGCCGCAACGTGCTCGGCACCGACAACCTCAACGTCGCGCTCCAGCAGGCGCTCAATCCGCACGGAGAGGCGCTCGTCCGCGGCGGCACCACCTTCCGCGTCGGCGACCGGGTGATGCAGCTTCGCAACAACTACGACAAGGACGTCTATAACGGCGACGTCGGGTTCGTGAAGGCGGTAAACGCCGACGACCGCTCGCTCGTCGTCACCTTCGACGGGCGTCCGGTCAAGTACGAGGCGGGCGATCTCGACGAGCTCGTCCTCGCCTACGCGATGACGATCCACAAGTCGCAGGGAAGCGAATACCCGGCCGTCATCGTCCTCATCCACACGCAGCACTACGTGATGCTGCAGCGCAACCTCCTCTACACGGCAATTACGCGCGGCAGGAAGCTCGTCCTCTTAATTGGCGTCCCCTACGCGGTCGATCGCGCCATCCAGACGAATGTCGTCCGCGAGCGCCGTACGCAACTCGCCGAGCGGCTCAACCCATGATTCTCGCGCCACTAAGAGGAGTGACCATCCGCGCCTTTCGCGAAGCGTTCGCCGGTCCCATCGCCGAAGCGGGCTTCACCGAGGCCTTCACCCCCTTTATCGCCGCGCTCCCCGGTCTCAACCCCCTGAAAGACCGCGAACTCCAACCCACCTCCCCCTCCATCTCCCTCTCCACCTCCACCTACTTTCTCCACC
>JAZUHK010000055.1:0-7073 GCA_045641645.1 Kiritimatiellia bacterium | reverse complement strand
AGAGATGCGCGCGCTCGTCAAGGAGCTCAAGGCCGCCTGCGAAGCGGGCGCCAAGGCCGGCTGCGAAATCTCGAAGCAGCTCCTCACGGTGGCGGACAATCTCGTGCGCAAGTCCGTGTGGATCCTCGGCGGCGACGGCTGGGCCTACGACATCGGCTACGGCGGACTTGACCACGTTCTCGCCTCGGGCAAGAACATCAAGGTCCTCGTTATGGATACCGAAGTGTACTCCAACACGGGCGGGCAGGCCTCCAAGTCCACGCCGACCGGTGCGATCGCGAAGTTCGCGGCGAGCGGCAAGACGCAGGCCAAGAAGAACCTCGGCCTCATGCAGATGCAGTACAAGAACGTGTACGTCGCGTACGTCTCCATGGGCACCAACCCGGCGGCGACGGTGAAGGCGTTCAACGAGGCCGAGAACTACAACGGCCCGGCGATCATCATCGCGTACGCGCACTGCATCGAGCAGGGTCTCCTCACGAAGACGGGTCCGGCGCACCAGAAGGCGGCGGTTGAGTCCGTCCACTTCCCGCTCTGGAACTACAACCCGGCGACGGGCAAGCTCAAGCTCGACTCGGCCGACAAGTCCGACACGGTCTCGTTCGCGAAGAACGCGATCTCGAAGGAACTCGGCGAGAACCGCTTCAAGCAGCTCGTGAAGAAGGTCGGCCCGGAGAAGGCGGAGCAGATGCTCCAGACCGCCGAGCAGGGCTTCAAGGAGAACTACGCTCTCCTCAAGAAGCTGAGCGAGATGTAATTCTCGCAGATTTCTCCGCGGCACTCTTGCCGCGGAGAAATTAAACACAAAGGAGGACAAACGATGAACGACAGCGAAGATAAAGCCGGAGTTCTTGAGTTTGTCCTCTTTTGCGTTGAAATGTATGCGCAAAAGCACGAGATTTCCGGCAGAACGGTAATGGATGGGTTTGACCGTCACGGGGTCATAGACTTTCTGCGGAGCGGATATGATGTTCTCCATACGCAGGGGCGGGATTATATCATCTCGGAAATCGAAACTTTTTTGAAGAACCGGGGACTGGTGATATGAGACTCTTTCACGGAGGTTCTGCTGCGGTGCCAAGCCCGTTGCCGGTCTCGCCGGAGGGAAATCGTCCTCTTGACTTCGGCAGCGGTTTCTACGTGACGACATCGTTGCAGCAAGCTCGGCGGTGGATCGGGATTCGACGTGAACAGATACCTGGTTTCGGTGCGGGTGTGATTTCCTGTTTTGAAGTGGATGAAGAGGCGTTGATGAAGTCGGGGCTGAAGATCAAGCGCTTCTCGAGCATGGAACTCGATCCGTGGTTTGATTTTGTAATGGCCAATCGTCATGAGGAATGCTTCTCGCATGATTACGACGTTGTGATCGGTCCTGTGGCGAACGACAAGGTGTTTGCGACGCTGACGCTTTTCGAGGCAGGCGTTTTGGATAAGGTGCAGGCGATTTTGCAATTGAAGACCTATACGCTGTGGGATCAGTATCTCTTTCACACGCAGAGATCGTTGGCGTATTTGAAGTATATTGGAACGGTGGAGTGATGGAAATGGCTGAAACGCAATGGAGTATGCCGGAAATGACGCAGAAGAACTTTCGTGTTCTTCTGCCAGGCAAGATTGCCCGGACGGTGATGATCCTTTCTGCTGCGCAATCGCGGGATAGTTTTGAAGTCGCCAAACAGTTTTATGATTCGCCGGTCTATGCTGAACTCGAGCGCGAATCCTCCAAGTACTGGTGGATGAGCCCTGAGCAGCTCGCGAACAGGTGAGATATATTACCCTAAATTCGGCAGTTGGATGACGCGAATCTCCGCTTGAGGCAATGAAACTTTGACCGCTTCCGTTGATGCGTGGACGTGAGGCGTAGGAGCTGCGTCAACCCCGAAACTAAACGCAGGAGCTGTTTCCACCCGCTGACTGTCGCGCCGACAAGGTCCGGTCTCTTATGGTATAATATTCGACATGAAGATTTTCAAAGAGCCGAATAAACTGCAGGCGTGGTGCCGGCAGAGGGCATTGGCGGGCGCGAAAATCGCGCTGGTGCCGACTATGGGGTATCTTCACGAAGGGCACCTTTCGCTGATCAAGAAGGCAAGGGAAAAGGGCGCCGACGAAATCGTGGTCTCGGTCTTCGTGAATCCGGTCCAGTTCTGCCCGGGCGAGGATTACGCGAAGTACCCGCGAGACGAAAAGGCCGATCTCGCGAAGTGCCGCGCCGCCGGCGCAACCGCCGTCTTCTTCCCCACTCCCGCGAACATGTATCTCCAGCGCCATTCCGTCTATGTGACGGAAGAGGAGCTTTCGCGGGGCCTGTGCGGGGCGCGCCGCCCGGGGCATTTCCGCGGCGTCTGCACGGTCGTTGCAAAGCTCTTCAATCTCACCCGTCCCGACTTTGCGGTCTTCGGCCAGAAGGACTACCAGCAGGCGCAGATCATCAAGCGGATGGTGCGGGACCTCAACTTCGGACTGAAGGTCGTGGTCGCTCCCATCGTGCGCGAAAAAAGCGGGCTCGCGCGCTCGTCGCGCAATACCTATCTCTCGCCCGAGGAAAAGGAGCGGGCGCTCGTCCTTTCGCGCACACTCGCCGCAGTGAAGGCGGGACGGGTGAAGACGACGGCGGCGGCGGCGAAGGCGATTGCCGCGGCGGGGCTCAAGGTCGATTACGTCGAGTGCGTGGATGCCGAGACGCTGGAAAAGCGCTCGCGCATCGCGAAGGGCGCTTGCGTGCTCGTCGCGGCCTATGACGGCAAGACCCGCCTCATTGACAATATGGTGCTTTAATTTTTTCAACTCCATCAACCCTCTCAGCTTTTTTACTATGAAACTCGATCCCACCAAGATGAAGGACTGGCAGGTCGCCGAGGCGGCCGAGGAAACGATGCGTCCGGCGGCGGAGCTTATCGGCGAGCTCGGACTTATGGAGGACGAATGGGAGGCCTATGGCAAGTTCCTGGCCAAGGTCGATGTCACCAAGGTCCTGAAGCGCGTAGGCGCGGGGCGCAAGGGAAAGTACATCGACGTCACGGCCATCACGCCGACTGCGCTCGGCGAGGGGAAGACGACGACGACGCTCGGGCTCGTGGAAGGGCTCGGCAAGCTGGGCAAGAAGGTGATCGGGTGCGTCCGTCAGCCGTCGGGCGGCCCGACCTTTAACATCAAGGGTTCCGCCGCGGGCGGGGGGCTCGCGCAGGTAATCCCGCTGACTTCCCTTTCACTGGGACTTACCGGCGACATCGACGCGATCACCAACGCCAACAACCTCGCGATGGTGGCCTTGAATTCGCGCATGCAGCACGAGCGCAACCACGATGACGCGTGGCTCGCGGAGCGGAGGCTGAAGCGCCTCGACATCGATCCCGAGCGCATTCAGTTCCGCTGGGCGATGGACTTCTGCGCGCAGGGGCTCAGGAACATCGACATCGGCAACGGCGGCAAGCTCGACGGCTTCACCTGCAAGAGCGGCTTCTACATCACCGTCGCCTCCGAGGTGATGGCGATTCTCGCGATGAGCGCGGACCTGAAGGATCTCCGGGAGCGGCTCGGCAAGATTATCGTCGCCTATTCGAAGAACGGCGCGCCGGTGACGACCAAGGATCTGGAGGTCGATGGCGCGATGTGCGCGCTTCTGGTGAACGCGATCAAGCCCACGCTGATGCAGTCCATCGAAGGCCAGCCGATGTTCGTTCACGCCGGGCCCTTCGCGAATATCGCCATCGGCCAGAATTCGGTGGTGGCCGACAAGCTCGCTTCGGCGCTCGGCGACTATGTGGTGACGGAGTCGGGTTTCGCGAGCGACATGGGCTTCGAGAAATTCTGGAATATCAAGTGCCGCTGTTCGGGCCTGAAGCCCGACTGCGTGGTGCTGGTGGCGACGGTTCGGGCGCTGAAGGCGCACGGCGGGGCGCCGGCGGTGAAGGCGGGCTTGCCGCTCGATCCCGTCTATACGACCGAAAACCTGGAGCTGTTGGAAAAGGGCTGTGACAATCTCCTGGCGCACATTGACATCATTCGCCGCGCCGGCATCCAGCCGGTCGTCTGTCTCAACGCCTTCTACACCGATACGCCAGCCGAGCGAGCGCTCGTCAAGCAGATGGCCGAGCAGGCGGGGGCGACGTTCGCCGTTTCCGACCACTGGCTCAAGGGCGGCGAGGGGGCGTTGGAACTGGCGCAAGCCGTCATCAAGGCGTGCGAAGAGCCCAATGAGTTCGCCTTCCTCTGCGATTTGAACGAGCCGCTCAAGGAGCGCATCGAAAAGCAGGTGAAGGAAGTGTACGGGGGAGATGGAGTCGATTTCGAACCCCTGGCGTTGGAAAAGCTTAAGCAGTATCAGGCCAATCCCGAGACGGCGCGGCTCCCGATCTGCATCGCCAAGACGCAATACTCGCTATCGCACGATCCGAAGCTTCTCGGGCGGCCGAAGGGCTGGCGGATGCCGGTTAAGGACATCCTCATCTATCAGGGCGCGGGGCTCATCGTGCCGGTCGCCGGCGAAATCAAGCTGATGCCGGGAACCTCGGCCTCGCCCGCATACCGCAAGATCGACGTTGATGTCGAGACCGGCAAGGTGCGGGGGCTGTTCTGAGTGACGGGATTTCTGCAAGAAGTCGGTGGTAGTTGAAATTTCGCCGCTGATTTGATACAATTTCCTCATCTTTAACCAACAAAAGAGAGGTGTGTTATCGGACAGTTCACTCGCGTAAACTTCAAGATCCGCGTACCGCAGGTTCGGGTTCTTGATGCTTCTGGAAATATGCTCGGCGTCATGCCGACGCGCGAAGCGCAGCGCCTCGCGGACCAAAGGGGGCTCGATCTCGTGGAGATTACGCCCAATGCGGTGCCGCCGGTCTGCAAGATCATGGACTACGGAAAGTTCAAGTACGAGGAGTCCATTCGCGAAAAGCAGCAGCGCAAATCTCAGAAGGTGCAGAAGGTGAAGGAAATCAAATTCCATCCCGGCACCGACACCAATGATTTCAACTATAAGCTCAATCAGATCCGCGGCTTCCTCGAGGACGGCTGCAAGGTGAAGCTCACGCTTCAGTATCGCGGCCGCGAAAACGCCCACCGCGAACTCGGCGAGGATGTCATCAATCGCGTTTTGGAAGAGCTTAAAGACCAGTGTTTCGTCGAGCAGGCCCCGAAGACGCTAGGGCGCATCCTCGGCGCGTTGATCGGACCGCCCCGCAAGAACGGCCCCAAGCCCCCCAAGCAGACAACGGTCTCCGAGGGGACTTCCGCCGGCGGAATCCGCATCTCCGTCACCTAAACCAAGCGAAAGGCCTAAGTTGCCATGAAAACCGAATCGCCGGATTTCTCCAATTCCGCGTATCTCTTCCCTCACATTAATCGCGAGGGGCTTAAGTTCGGCGCAATCGCGCTGCTCATCGCCGTGGCGGTTGCGATTCTCGCAACGCACGTCTGCTGGCTCGGTTGGGCGGTGATTCCGCTTTTTCTGCTTGCGTACGGCGTCTTCCTCTTTTTCCGCGATCCCGAGCGCTATCCGCCGGAAGGGGATGAGAAGGCGATTCTTTCGCCGGCCGACGGGCGCGTTTGTCTCATCGAGGAATGCGAGCTTCCCGATGCCATCGGCGAGATGGCGGAGGTGAAGGGCAAGAAGTTCTGCCGCGTTTCGGTCTTCATGAGCGTCTTTGACATACACGTGAACCGGCTGCCCACGGCGGGTGAGATCGTCAAGAAGGATTACGTGGCCGCCGGCAAGTTCTTCAATGCCTCGCTCGACAAGGCGTCGAAGGAGAACGAGCGTTGCAACTATCTTGTCCGCGCCGCCAACGGGCAGCTCTACGGCGTCACGCAGATCGCGGGGCTGGTGGCGCGGCGGATCGTGCCGCAGGTCGTCGAGGGGCAGAAACTGGAGCGCGCCGAGCGCTTCGGGCTCATCCGCTTCGGTTCGCGGCTAGATGTCTATTTGCCGGAGGGTGCGAAGAGCGAGGTTCGCGTCGGCCAGGTCATGGTCGCGGGCGAAACCGTGCTCGGGCATCTCGCCTGACGGCGTGGCGGAAAGGAAAAGCAAATGTCGGAAGAAGTTGAGGTTCTGGAAGACCAAGTGCCGATCCGGGCTATCGTCCCGAATCTGGTGACGTCCCTTGCCGCGTGCGCGGGCATCACCTCGATTTCGCTTTCGAGCGAAGGTCGCTTTCTGCCGGCGCTGTGGGCGCTCCTGATTGCCTGCGTGTGCGACGGCCTGGACGGGCGCGTGGCGCGGCTCCTGAACGCGAGTTCCAAGCTCGGCGCGGAACTCGATTCGCTGGCGGATTTCGTGAACTTCGGCGTGGCGCCGGCGATGTTTATGTACTTCTGGATGACGGGCGGGCCGAGCCATACGCTGGCCGACGGTACGGTGGTGGCGCGTTCCTTTACGCGCATCGTCCTTGCGGCTTCGCTCTTTTACGCGATGTGCGACTGCTTCCGGCTGGCGCGCTTCAACACGATGCTGGAGCAGCCCCAGCTGCCCTACTGGAAGCATTTCTTCACGGGCGTGCCGGCTCCGGGCGGATGCTGGATGGTGCTGACGCCGGCGATGATTGCGCTTGCGCTCGGCCTCAAGTGGAGCCCCTCGCCCTATCTCGGGATCTTCATGCTCCTCTTTGTCGGGTCTCTGATGGCCTCGCGGCTGCCGACCATTTCGCTCAAGGCCCTGCATCTCCCGAAGCGTTTGCTGCCGTTCATCCTGGCGGGGCTTCTTCTCCTGATCGCGTGCCTCTTTTCCAATTTCTGGCTGACGCTGGGCGTCATGGGCGCCGCGTATGTCCTGACCATTCCGCTGTCCGGATGGGTTTTCGTGCGACTGCGCGCGAAGTACGAGCGCGATCATGGTCCGTTCACCCTTGACGTCTCGGCGGCGAAAGAGTAAAATATTGCAATCTTATCTTAAAACTAGGAGGATGTAGAAAATGATGAAGCTTGCAAAATGTGCGCTGGTCGCCTGCGCGGCGACGGTGATTTCCCCTGCTTTCGCGCAGGACGCTCAGGCAGAAGTCGAGCTTGAAGACGAAGAGGTGTCCGTCGGCTGGACGCCGATCGCCGTGGGCGTCGCTTCGCCGGTTCAGCTTCCCTGG
>JAZUHK010000054.1:0-17303 GCA_045641645.1 Kiritimatiellia bacterium | reverse complement strand
GCTCGACAAAGCGCGTACGCTCCTCTTACCTCTTGGCCACGCGGAACTTTAGTAACGAGACTTTACGAAGGAGATTCAAGCGACCTGACGGTCGGTGGATATCCGCCTTCCTAACTGTACGTCGACTTCTTTACAGTAATGATTCCTTTCATTCATTTAGTTCAGCCGAGTTTTGCTCGGCGTACCTGACCCTTCCATCTCGTCTCATCATAAAATAATTTATTACTCGATGAAAGTTCGTAATTCATCATACCATCCGTGGTCTGTGATTTTGATCTTTAAATAACGCCGCGATTGCATATCCAAGCAAACGGAAACATCGATTGCACTCACCTGCTTTGCGCACTCATCCTGTTCGCTTAAATGAACCTCGTCGCCATACAGAGAAAACAATATATCCCCCATGTCTTCTGTCTGCCACATGCTACTTTCTGACCGACGATGACGCACCTCGAATTTGAGCATGTATCGACTCGAAGATTCCGCATCTCGGTACAATGCTGCGATCCACGACTTACAGGTGTCTTTCAACCGAGTTTTACCATTTAACAGATAACGCATCACAAAAGTATGATATTGATATGCTCCCTCCCGAGTTTTCCAACAAGGAAATGGGCCAAACATTCTCTCTTGATCCGATGTCATCATCATTGACATCATTGCGCAAGGAGCATCCTGCCCCTGCTTACCGCTTGTAGACATCATTTTCTTGGATACAATTTGCCCCTCTTTTGGGGAACAGCCACACAAAAAGAGTAAAAACAAAACCACAATTGAGAGAACGCACACAGTCGTATAATCCCCATGATTCAACATCCTCTTCGTCTCTAAATTTCCCTCAATATTCACCGCCACAAAGAGGAAACACAAGGGCGAGGATGTATTTCGTGCGCTCATGTCGGGAGTATTATACCACAAAGCTCATTTCGGCGGTGTCTGCCAGAGCTCTGGCATCTTCGCGCCGTAGAGCGGATTGCGAAACTCGATGTCAATCGCCTCGCGCGGGCGAATGACGAGCGTATCGTCCTCGCCCCAGGCAACCGGCGCAAGCCCGGCATCAATCGCCTCAAAGAACTCCCGCGCCAACGAAAGCGCAAGCTCGCTCAACTCATGTCCGCCCGCAACCGGCTTCACGACCAACAGCCCGCCCGCCTCGCGAAAACGATAGGCGTAATCACGGCTGATACGCAATCGGTCCTCATCCCCGATCCCACAGGCAATCAGTCCCGGAGTCCGCGAGCGAGCCGTCTCCGGATAAACGCCGCAACCATAGACCGCCCAGGCGTCCGCGAACTTGGGGTCATGCTCCTGCAGGAGCGATACGAGCTGCCCGCCGGCGGAATAGCCGAAGAGGAACACGGGGCGCGAACTGAGAGAATGCTTCTTACGCAGCTGCCGAACTGCCGCGCGGACGACTTCCGCCGATCCGCTCTGCATCTCCCAGTACTCGCCTTTTGAAAACGACGGCGAAACCAGACACCAGTTCTTCGCGACGGCCCAACGAAAGAACCCCAGTTCCTTTAGCGACCTGTCGCCATCCCACCCGCGCCCGCCGAAAACAAGGAGAATGCGGGAATCCCGGCTGACCTCTGACGGAACTGCGAAAACGACCTCCACGCCATTCACCTCCCGCGTCGAAATGTTGACCCTGCGTTTCCGGCGCTCATGCGTGCGTCCGGGCGCTCCCCACGCCAGCGCAACCGACTCGGAAGGAAGTTCAACTCGATCTTCAGCGGGAATATCGGCGGCATCACGACCACCGGCCGGATAATAGACTCCATCGGCATCATCACCGATAAAGCCGACATCCTTGATTCCGCGAACTGCCGAATAACCCAGATCCTCCGGATGCGCACGATGGTAGTGAGAAAGAAACGCCTTTGCGAGCCGAATCGAACCGGGAGGAACGTCATGCGGGTGATTGGGGAACGACTTCCACACTACGGAAACCCCCAATTGGCGACACTGATTGACAAATCGCCGACCGAGGACATAACGGGCATCGTCGGCATCGCCACAGGTAACGCAGGCCGCCACCCCCTTCATCTTAACCGTAGGCACATGAAAAACGCCGCACGCGTGGCTTACATAGGCGCGACACAGATCGGGCCGCCAGGCCGGAAAAAGATTACTCGCCTGACTCCCGGCCGAATAACCGTAATATAGAAGTCCCGCCATCGCAATCCGATATTTCGCGGCGATTTGCGCAAGCGCGTCCTCAATCGCACGGCCGGACCACTTCGCCGGCTCCCAGTAATCATCGTCCCTGAAGGTTGGCGCGATCAGGAAAATGCCGTTCTGGTCAGCCCATTCGGTCCATCCGAGTTTCCCCGACACCTCTATCTTGCCATCGCAATTACGCCCGCCGAACAGGATCAGGACGCGCGAAAGTCCTTTTGCCTTCGCCTCATAACTCTTCGGCACACGATACCACACCTTGACGAGAGAATTCTCCGGCGAGCGCGTCTTCACCTCCACGCAGTCAATCAACGGTTCTGCGGCAAATACCCGTCCCGCCAACAAGAATAAGAGCAGCACCGTCAGCGTTTTCATTTTTATTCCTCCACACCCTCTACCGGCACATCCTTAACAAGATACGCCCACTCGCAACAATCGCCGAACAGCATCACCTTGCCAATCCCGCCCAAATCCAGCTCGCGAGGGAATCGCGTCACTCCCCGCACGGGTGCGATCACCCCGCCATCCACCCGCTCAATCACCGTCTGCAGCTTCCACGACTCGTCATACAATGCCAATGTCCGTGGCGTCGTTCCGCGAATCACATACCCGTCGCGCACCTGCGGCGCATTCCCCGCCGGCAGCAACCGTAATCCCAGCACGACCACGCCCGCCAGCACAACCGCAATGGTAGGGTGGCCTCGATGAGGCCGCCGCATTCGCCCCGCAACCAACCACGCCCCGAACCCCACGAATGTCGCGAACATCACCCACGACAGCACCCAATTCGCCATCCCCAATCCGCCCTGCTCCGCGAGATCAAACAAAACCGGCCAGTCGAAGATTGTCGACGAACATCCCGCCAGCACCAGCCCCGCGAACGCGATTCCAACGCGCGGACTCGCCCGCATTCCGCATAACGCTAACCCAATGAACGTGAACCAAGCCCAGCCGACAATCCACCCGAACTCGGCAAGAAGCGTGATATGCGCATTGATCAACGTACGAACCTCGGGGATGTCCTCCAGCAGAAACGCCGATACCAATGCGCCCGAGTTGCCAAGACCCACGCCATTGGGATTCGCCGCGAAGAGCCGTAGCCCCGCGAGCCAGATTCGTGGACGGTTCATGATCGATCCATCAAGCATGAACCGTGGCCACATCCACCACAGAATCATACCCCCCAGCGCCAATGTAATCCACGGAAACCAGCGTCGGTAGGGCGGCCTCGACGAGGCCGCCGTCCCCAGTCGCGAGATCCACCACCACGCCACCGCCTCGGCACCAACCACCAGCAATCCCGTCCGCGACTGCGTCGCCGCCAACGCGACAGCTAACGCCGCACTCAACGACCAGCCAACCCATCGCGCCCGCCGCCAAGCCCAGCAGAACGGCATCATCGCACAAATCATCGCCGCCGCATGATTCGGGTTGAAGAACCCAAAGGCAAGGCGCAACATGCCACTGCAAATAAACTCCATTATTACTATTTATCTGAATCAACCCTCAGGAATAGCCCGTGTTGTTTTCGAATTTTGTTTAGCCTTTGGGATAGGCAGCATTTCAGCATTGGCAATGTCTTCAGCCGAAATGTCAACACGCAATCCATCAAGGACACAGTTGGCAACCTGCCATTTGATTAACACTTCTTGCTTAGCTCTCGCATTCGCATCGAAAGTTCCGGCAAGCAAATAATCGAAGGTATGACAATCTGTTACTAGAGAGGGAGGTATCGCATAAGGATTTTCTAATGATTTGATGTTTCCAACTCGCCAAAACGACCTTCCCTCGTAATCGAATATCCAAATTGTGTCAATCTTTGGCGTAATAGGTCCAACATATAGCGTTCTGGGCGTGAATACTTGGATTTGCTTGAGATAAATAGCCGCCCACCTCTTAACAAGCGGCTTATATTTTTCTTTTGTACATTTGAATGCTTCGATGTCCTTTCGCAAATCATTTTCGAACAAGACTGATGCATTAGGAATCTTCTCTGTTTCAGGCGCCCAATACTTGATACTGTCAAAGCATCGAGCAACCTCATTTGTCTGACACCTCACATCTTCAAATGACAAACTAAGCAAAAGTATAAGAACCAAACTTGAATTTCTCATAGCCCCTCACTCCAATGTATAGAACTTTTGATTTAGTAAAACGTTCTTTCCCGGCCCGTCAACATTTTTTATACGAACGAACGACCCACCAGGATCAGCCGACCCATCAGTTCTAAACGCATAAACTTCCTCTTCAAATGGCGTCTTATGATCGGATGCTGCCACAGATTTTGCTAGTTCCACAAATTTATAATATTTTCCTGGCGCACCTTGATTCGCGCGATCAAGTATGTCCTGAATACGACGCTCTATCTGACTACTAAGTTTTAGCTTTCCATCCGCTCCTCTTGAACAACCCTCAAATTGATTGGGTGCCGTAACAACATCCAAAACAGTCGGATTTCGGCTAGTTATCCCGAACAAAGAAGGGTTCGGATGATTTTTCCTATTGTAAATACAATTTACAATTGCCCGCATAACTTTCAAAGCCTTTGCCTCATCGTACGATGAATAGGCAGGACTCATAACTTCTGCCAACAACACTCTCTCAATAATTCCCGCGTCCGTACTAATATCCGACAAAGCAATTGCACACCCCCACAAATCCACCGCATCAGTCACACTATTGCAGCAGTATGCAAGTGCGTTCCAACCATCAGGATACCCCATAGGATCGGCCGTTTGCCACTTGGCGAGCGATGCGCGATAGTTGCGCATCAGGAATGCGTGGCCGAGGCCGGCGACCTGCGGCTTTCCCGTAAAGAAGGCGTGGCGAGAGCCGCCTTCGCCGAACGCCGTAAGCGCCGCGGCGGAGTACTTCGCGCCCTTCTTCGCACCGACCGTGGTGCCGAGCATGTCGTTGAAGTACGTCGTGCCCTTCGAGGAGGCGACCGGGTTGCCCCCTCCGACGTGCGGCTCGTTCACGAACCGCTCGCCGCCGCGCTTAACGAGCGCAAGACCGTCCCAGAGAAAGTCCTCGGACGCATCGCCATAGTCCGCCTTCGCGAGCTGTCCGTCAACATGATAGTCGTAGGCGTACTTCCTCTCGCCCTCGGTGACGGAGAGCACCTTGTCGAGATAGCCGTAGCGGTAGGTCTTGTTTCCTTCCTTGATGAGCCGCCCTGCCGCATCGTAGGCGTAGCGCGTGGTCACGCCATCGGTCGTGGAAGAGACGAGCTGATTCGCATCGTCGAAGGTGAAGGCAGTAGTCTTGCCGCAAATCGTCTTTTTCACCATATTCCCCGCCTTGTCATAGCGATAGCGCTCGACGTCCTTGCCCTTCTCCTTCACCGCGAGGAGCTGCCCGCGGCCGTCGTACTCGTAGGTCTGGCGGACGCCGTTCGCGGTGCGGGCGACGATCCGCCCGGACGCGGAGTACTCGTACTCGACCGCGGCATCGGGCTTCTCCCGCCCGCCCAAGTACTTGCCCGCGAGCTGCCCGCGCTTCGTATAGGCGAAGTCGATCGGGGAACCGTCCACGATCTGCCGCGCCACGCGCCCCTTCCGGTCATAGCAGTACCTGACCGAAGTCCCGAACGAGGAGATCTCGACGAGCCGCCCGTACCGGTCGTAGCTGCGACGCTCTTCCGTCGTCTCTCCTGCGGGAGAGCGCACCGTCCGGGAAGTGCGGTTCCCGTAGGCGTCGTAGCCATAGGTGTAGACAAGGCCGTCCTCGTCCTTCTCCACAAGCCGCCCGAAGTGGTCGTAGGCATAGGTCTCCTTGAGCTTCCCGCGCGTATGCGAGGCGAGACGCCCCCAGGCGTCATAGGCGAAGGTTTCCGTCCCGTCGTCATCATAGACCACCTTCGTCACGCGGTCGAACTCGTCGTATTCACGGCGGATGACGCGATCGACCTTGCCATCCTTCGAGGCGGCCACCGAGGTGACGAGCCCGTTCGCGTCGCGCGTCGTCTCCGTCAGCTGATCTGCCGCGGTGAGGCGCGAAGCGAGTCCGAATTTGTCCCATCCGAACTTGATCTCGTGCCCGTTCTCGTCGAGGACCGACGAGAGACGCCCGATTGCATCATAGCGATAGGCGACCTCGGCATCGTTCGCGTACCGCTCCTTCACGATCCGCCCCAAGGCGTCGCGGTCGCAGGAAGTCGTCTTCCCGTCCTGATCGGTGACGGACACCGGAAGCCCGCATGCGTCGTAGCCGACGGAAATCGACGCGAGGACCCTCGATCCGTCCTTGGTCTCGATCTTCGCGATGCCGCCGTGGTCGGCATAGGCGCGCATCGTCACGACGCCATACGGATCCGTGGTCGAGACCAGCCGGTTGTACTTGTCATAAGCGAACGCGACGGACGAGAAGTCGTCCTTCAGGGAGAGCGGGTAACCGCTCGGCGAATAGGCGACCGAGACCGTGTGCCTCCCGTCGGCGACGCGCGTCGGACGCCCGTCGCGGTCATAGGAAAGCGATGTCGTCCGGACAGGATTGCCGTCGGCATCAAGTTCGGCAACGGAGGCGAGGCGATTCCTGCGGTCGTAGGAGAACGAGCGGACAGGTTCGGTCTTGAGCGACCAGTCCGCCCGACGGGAGAGTTTCGTGCAGTTGCCCTGCTCGTCGTATTCGAGATAGCGCTTGTTGCCGAGCATGTCCGTGACGCGCACCGTCTTCCCCGTCTTCCGGTCGTAACGGAACGCGGCGAGGTCGCGTCCGCGTCCGTCCATCACCTTGCGGACCTTGCCGAGATAGGCGACGTCATAGCGCATGAAGTAATAGGTCGTCGTCGTGCGCCCCGCAAAGTCGGTCGTGGTGAAGACGCCGTTCTTCGCGTCGTAGGAATACGAGGCCGTCTCGCCCGCCTGGTTGCGGAGCCGGATGCCGCCGCCGGAATGGGAATAGGCGAAGTCGGCGTCTGAAAGAAGCCGGCCGTTTTCGTCGGCGACCAGCGTCTCGACGCGATCACCGCGCGAAAGCGAAGCAAGGCGACCGCTGGAATAGGCGAAGGTCTCGGGGGTGAGCGAGGCGATGCGGACGGAGGCGAGCGCCTTCCCCGTCTTGCGGACAGGAAGACCGTCTTTCGTCTTCGGCGGGATTTTGTACGACACGTCAGCGTAGGAAAAGGCGACGGGAACGCCGTTCAGCCGCAGCGAGGACACGCGAGGTCCGTCATAGGCGAGCTCGATGAAGCGCGTTCCGCGCGACGATACGGCGAGAAGCGCGCCGGAAGTGCCGCGCTCGAACAGGACCGAAGTGCCGTTCGGCGTATCCATGCCGGCAAGACGACCGTTCTCATAGGAGAGATGCCAGCCCTTGAGCCCGTTCTTGCCGATAACCGCAAAGCGTGTAGCGTCGCCCGTACCCTCCCAGTCGGAGTAGGGCGCGTAGAAGCCGCTTCCCTTCTTCGCCTCCTCGATAATCTCCAGCTTCACCGCGTCCTTCGGCGGCTTTGCGCCCTTCTTCGGAAAGAACCTCACCTTCTCGCCCCAAGGGGATGTCCAGAGGAGCGCGTCCCGGTCTCGGCGCACAGAGCTTTCGAGCTGCGGCGAGCGCCAGCCGAAGCCGAAGAGCCCGGAGCCCTCGGACGACGAGTCATAGACGAGCTCGATCGGAAAGTGCAGTTCCGGCGCGAATGCGGCCACCCCGAGCGCGCGGGAGACCTCGAAGCCAGAGGAAGTCAGCGACGCCTTCCCCGCCAGAAGCGGACGGTGCGCGAAGGACGGTCCCTCAGCAGCGAGACAGGGAAAAAGCGACAGGACGGACACCGCCGCGAAGAGGAAACGCAAGGGCGAGGATGTATTTCGTGCGCTCACGGGCGCTATTATAACTTATTATAGGCCTCAGCGTCAACTGTCACTAACCGGTTGCAAATGCGGTTTCTTATTCATTCCCCAATTTCACACCCCTTCCACCCGCCAAATCACCCCATCAATTAAATCGATGCCTCAATTCATCATCCGGCGGCAAGCGGTCAATGCTCATCGCTCAGACCTTCCCCAACCCCGCCAGCAGATCCTTGTCGCGGGTCTTCACCTCAATTGGCACCGTAAATCCGCGCAGGCGCGCCATCTTCACATAATCGAGGATCATCCGATCTGCCCGATGGAGACCCGTGCCTCCCGTGTAGGTCACCCGCAACCGCCCTTCGACCGTCGATTTCGCCTCCGGCCCGTCCAGGACGATCCAGGCGCAGTCATCGGGATGCGCGGCCAGTTGCGCCTGCGCCTGGGCAATCAGCTCCTCGCGGTCTCCGGCCTCGCGATGCGCGCCGAGAATGAGATTCCACCCGTCGTAGATGACGAGCCGGCCGCCAGCGGAAATCGCCTTCAGGTCTTCGGCGGCCGCCAACGCCAGCGCGAAATGGCTCTCCAGCGCCTCTCGCTCCGCACGCTCGGCCTGCAGCTCCGCCTTGAGGCGCTTCACCTCCGCCCGCAGTTCGCGCACATGGACGAGGCGCGAATCCATCATCACCGCTTGCGCGTTCACCTTCGCCCTCACTTGAAGTTGTCGGGATAGGGCTTGAGCGGCCAGTCGTCGCCGCCGGGCACAAGCCCCGTGAGGACGAGCGGCGGCGCCTTCCCCTGTTCCACCCACTCGAACATCAGCTCCTCCTGCCGGGCGATGCGGGCGACGCCCGAGGACTTCTCGCCGAAGCCATGCGCCCCGTGTCCACGTCCCGGCAGCAGGTAGAAGCGCAGAAACTCCCGTGTCTTCTCCACTCCGCCGAAGCGCTTAGCCACCTCATCGTACCAGTCGCAAACGGCAAACGGCGGCACGATGGGATCGGCAAGCCCGCCATAGATTAGCACCTTGCCACCGCGCTTCACCAGTCCCGAGAGGTCGGTAGCAAGCTGGTCAGTGTCGGGCCCGTAGTCAGCCCAGAGCGCCTCGAAGTCGGCATCCGTCAGCTCGTGCGGCATCTTCCCCTTGCCGAACTTCCACTGGTGGAAGAACTGGAAATAGACCATCGAGGCGGCGTCCGGCGGCACCGTGCCAAACGGAAGCCCCGCGTGAACCTTCCGGCCGCTCAGCATCGCCCCCGAATAGATG
Organism: Kiritimatiellia bacterium; assembly: GCA_045641645.1. Classification (GTDB taxonomy): domain Bacteria; phylum Verrucomicrobiota; class Kiritimatiellia; order RFP12; family UBA1067; genus UBA1067. The sequence goes on along the minus strand of JAZUHK010000054.1, from coordinate 8,075 downwards.
GCCTTAAGCCGCGCAGCGACATCCGCATCCTTGAGTTCCGAGTGCTTCGCCGCGGCCAGCGCGTAAATTGCCGCGTAGCGCTCGGGCGTAAAGCGCGAGTCGGTGAGGAACTTGCCGCGCGCCGCCGGCGTGTCCTTGTCGGCGAAGTATTCAAGCGCCGCCTCCTTCATCCAAGTGAAATACTGGTGCGGAAAGACCTCGCTTCCGTCGGCCTTCAGCCAGTGCTTACAGACCCAAGCGAAGTAGTAGTGGAGTGGAAAGCGCGCGGCCGCCGGGACACCCGCGATGATGCCGTCGAAGTCCTCGGGATAGCGCTCGAATTCGGCGAACGCCTGACAGCCGCCCGTCGATTCGCCGAAGAAGTAGCACCACTTGGGGGCCGCGCCGTAGAAGGTCGCAGCGAGTTTCTTCACGGCCAGAAGCGACGCATGCGTGGCGCGGTGACCGAAGTCGGTGATCACCTCGCGCGGCTCCGTCACCCACGGACGCCCGGTTCCAAGGTCGCAGTAACACCCAATCGCCCCGTTCAGCGCGTCGAACTTGCAACCGAAGTCGATAAAGCCCGCGCCGCCGCCCGAACCGCGCATGACGAGCCGCCCGTTCCACTTCGCCTTGTCGGGCAGGAAGGCGATAACGCGGATGCGACTGCCCTCGCCCGCCGAAATCACCTGCCGAATTTCGGTGACGCCATCGAGGAAACTCTCCTCGCAATCGGCCGCCGCCACGCCTGCGCCGAGCGCCGCCGCCATCATCATCCCCCACTTGATCTTCATGATCCTGCTCCTTTCTGGATTAATTGGTTGGCAAATTCAAATCGTCAGGCGGCCGAATTCCCGCCAGAAACCCGGATACGACTTGGCAACGCATTTTTCGTCGTCAATCGTCACCGGCGATGCCGCCGCCGTCGCGCCCACCGCAATCGCCATCGCGATGCGATGATCGCCGAAGGACGGGAAGTCGCCGCCCTTGAAAGGCCCGCCCTTCCCAGTCACCGTAAAGGCGTTTTCCGTAACGCGCGCCGCCGCTCCGAAACGCCGCAGCACCTCCGCCATCGCCGCCACCCGATCGGACTCCTTGAGCCGCAGCCGCGCGATATTCGTAAAACACGTTGTTCCGCGCGCACCGCCCGCCGCGACCGCGAGCGCCGGAAAGAGATCGGGGGTAGCCGACATATCCACCGTCACCATCTCGCCCTTCGCCGCCGCGGCGATACGCGGAGCGAGTTCCGCCACCGCCCGGTCGGGCTGTGCCGAATCGGGATCGAGCCCCCCGAACTCGATCTCGCTCCCGAGCGCATTCATCGCGTACCAGAACGCCGCGCCCGACCAATCTGGCTCCACCGCATCGGCGGGACGCGCCGCATAACGCTGCCCGCCCGGAATGTCAAAGCCATCCGCGACCTCGCGTACCGCGATCCCCGCCTGCCGCAAGACGCGCAGCGTCATCTCCACGTATCCGCGCGATTCCAACGGCGAGGTGAAGCGCAACTGCGAATCCCCCGGCAGGAGCGGCAGCGCGAAGAGCAGTCCGGTCACGAACTGCGAAGAGACATTGCCAGGCAGCCGGTGAAGCCCCGCCGTCAGCGTGGGATACTCGAGCATCGGCCGTTCGGCGAGGCGCCCGCGCACCACGAATTCGGCGGTCTTGCCGAGTGCAGGGACGAGCGGCCCCAGGAAGCGCCGCGTCGAACCGCTTTCGCCGCAGTCCAGAACCACCCGCGTTCCATCGGCGGCAAGCGCCGCGAGGCACCGCTTGGTCGCCACGATATCGTCGGAATCGTCGGCGGCGGGCTTCAGACCCGCGCGTTCTCCCGCCAGGAAATTCGCGATGAGGAGCCGATGCGCATGCGACTTCGAGCGCGGCAATTCCACCACGCCTCGGCGCAATCCCGGCGCGAGGGTGATCATGCGAGCGCTCCTTCCTGCGCAAGATCGATGGGGACGGCGCGGACATCGCCCCACCCGCACGGCAGCGCAAAGGTGACCACCTCGCCCGCGCGCTTCTTGTCGCCCTTCATCAGCGGCACCAGCGCACCGACGGAAAGCCCTTCCGGGAGCGCGGTCGGCAGCCCGGCTGCCGCGAAGACCGCCGCGAGTTCGTCCGGCCAGGACGGCTTCGCGAGCCCGCGGCGAAATGCGATGCGCGCTTCTTCGACGCAGCCGATCGCCACCGCCTCGCCGTGGGAGAGCCGGTAGTCCGTCGCCTTCTCGACCGCATGCGCGACGGTATGCCCGCAATTGAGGAGGATGCGCAGGCCCTTCGTCTCCAACGGATCCTCCCGCACGATCTTCACCTTCACCATCAGGTTCGCGGCGATCTCCTCGGGGGAAGGTGGAGAAAAGAGGTGGAGGTGGACACTTGACCTATTCTCTCCACCTATGATCTCGTGCTTGATCATCTCCGCCTTGCCGTCACGGAGGATTTCGGCGGGGAGGGTCTTGAGGAAATCGGCGTCGATGACGACGAGCCGCGGAAAGTGGAAGGCGCCTGCGAGATTCTTCCCCTCGGGAAGATCACAGCCCGTCTTGCCGCCCGTCGAAGCATCGACCATCGCGAGGAGCGTAGTTGGAAAGTTCATCCAGCCGATGCCGCGCATCCAAGTCGCCGCGGCAAAGCCCGTGAGGTCGCCGGTGACGCCCCCGCCGAGCGCACAGACGACATCCTTGCGCCCGAGGCCCTCGGCCGCAAACACCTGCCAAAGTGCGGCAACCGTCGCCGGGGTCTTGTAGTTCTCGCCGGAAGGGATCATCGTCATCGCCGTCACCTGCGGATAGAGCGAAGCGACGGTGGAATCGGCGACCGTCTTCCGCCCCGCCAGGAGCGACGGCGCGATTCCCCGCCCCACCACCACCAGCGAATCCTGCGCCTCGAAGAACGCGGCCACGCGGCACGGGAAACCCGCATAGTGCGCCGCGCGCTCCTGCGCCCGGTCGCCGAGCGGCCGCGTCCCCGGCGCCAGTCCAAGCCGCCGCGCGCGCTCTTCGGCGGTCGGAGCTTCGAGACAGAACACGGCGCCGGTCCGCTCGCAGAACGCACGGCTGCCCGCATCGAGGAGCGTCCCGCCGCCAAGCGCGACCACCGCCGGCCGCCCCGTCTGCGAAAATTCATCCCCCGTAGCGACCAGCGTCAAAGATTCGAGCGCGCGAAACGCCGCCTCGCCGTCCTTCGCGAAGATTTCGGAAATCGGCTTCCCGGCCCGCGCGACAATCGCCGCATCGAGATCGACGAAATCAACGCCGAGCGCCGCGGCAAGCCGTCGGCCGAGCGTGGTCTTGCCCGAAGCGGGAGCTCCGTAAAGGTAAAGGATCATACGCCCCAAATCCTCCGTTGTCCGCGCGCCTGCGCAATCAGCATCGAAAAACCGTTCTCCGTCCTGCACCCCGCCTTCGCCGCGCGTTCAAGGAGCGGCGTCACTTCGGGAACATAGCGTAGGTCGTAAACGAGCTCCTTCCCCGTAAAGGCATACTCCGGAATTGGATCGACCGGCGTCGCGTTGACGAGGATGTCGAAGCCCTGCGGAGGCGTCGTGCGGTGAAAGACCTTGAACTTGACGCCGAGCGACTTCAAGGCGACCTTCACCGCCTGCGCCGCCCCGCCGTCACCGAGCACCGCGGCGGTTTTGCCGCGGACCTCTCCCGCGAACGCGACGAGCGCTTCCGCGAAGCCCTCGACATCGGTGTTGTAGCCGACATACTTCCCGTGCTCGCACGAAACCGTGTTGACCGCGCCGACCTTCTTCGCCGCCGGATCGATCCGATCCAGGAGCGACATGATCGCAAGCTTGTGCGGAATCGTCACCGCCATCCCGCGCAGCTTCATCGCCTTCATGAAGGCAAGCGCCTCCCCCGCCGTCTTCGCCGGGAACGGAATCATCAGCGCGTCTTCGTCTTCCGCGAGGAACGCCGCGTTGTGAAGCTCGGGAGAGCGCGTCTTCGCGAGCGGATAGCCGGTGACGCCGAAGAGCGCCGCCTGGCGCGTCACCGAACGGAAACGGTAATCGCGGACGAGTTCATGGGGCGTGAGGTGCCCGATTGCGCCGAGCCCGCCGACCGAGGCATACGTCCACGCCGAGCCGAGGCGTCCGGCGAGCACCCGCGACGCGAGTCCCTGCGGCCCCATGGCACAGATTATCCAGGACCTGGAAGATCGGAAGTCAAGGCGGAAAAGCCGGGCGACGTCGGCGAGAGCGCGCGGCATAAACGCGATTTTCGCAAGATCGCCGGCGGACTCAAGCCGCTTCAGGGCCGCGGCGAGGTTGCTGACGGGGCCGTCGAACCGATGGAGCGAACGAACGACCTTCACGCCCGCCGCATGTGCCTTGGCGACCAGCGCATCATCACCGAATCCATCCTCGAAATCGACGTAGGTGAAACCGTTATCCGCCTTCAACGTCTTCCTGAAGAACGCGAGGCGTTCGGATTCGGGTCCGTCGAACGCGCCGCCGTCACCGCGTTTGCGGAAGGTCAGGATGACCGGCACCTTGCGCGGAGTGTGTCCGCAGGTGCGGAGCATCTCGGGGAAACGCGCGGCCTTGGCACGTTCGGACCGCTTCAGAAGATCGACGCGCAGCTCGACCATATCGGTGAAGTAACGCTGCATCTTGAACTGTTCGAGGTCTTCGGCGAGCGTCTTGCCGGTGAGCGTGAGGCAGATGCGCGGATGCGCGGCTTCATCGGCCAGAATCGCATCCGCGAGCGCGAAGGCGGCGACGGCCTCGACGACGGGAACCGCACGGCGGACGATGCACGGATCGTGCCGCCCCTTTATCGCGAGCTTCGCCGGCTTCAGCGTCAAGAGATCGACGGAATCCTGTTCGACGAACACGGTCGGCGTCGGGCGGAAGAAGACGTCGAACGTGATCGGCATCCCGCTCGTGCGTCCGCCGAGAATGCCGCCATGGCGCGTTCCTGAGGTCACGACTTCGCCGCGTTCAAGGACGAACGGATCGTTGAACTTCGAGCCCCGCATATCGGCGCAGTCCCCCGCCGCTCCGAAGGAGACGCCCTTCACGCCGGGAATGGCGAAAAGCGCCGCAGAAAGTCCGCTTTCAAGCCCCTCCTCCAGCGGACCTCCGAGTCCGACCGGGGGACAGACGATCGTGCAGCTGATGACGCCGCCGACGGAATCGCCCGCCTTGCGCGCCTGCTCGATCGCTGCGGCCATGCCTTTTCCGTCCATCCTGCCGCCGATGCAAGAGACCTCGGCAATGACGTCGATGCCGCGCGACTTGAGCCACTGCAGGCAGATGGCGCCGGCGGCGCAGAGCGGCGCGGTGAGCCGCCCCGAGTTCTTGCCGCCGCCAGTCGGGATGCGTCCGTATTCGACCCACTGTCCGAAATCGGCATGACCCGGCCGCGGGATCGTGCGCTCTGCGCCGTAATCCGTCGGGCGCATATCGACGCTCGCGATCTCGCCGCAGATCGTCTCGCCGGTCGTGACGCCGCCCGCGACCCCGGCGGTGAAACGGACTTCGTCCGGCTCCTTGCGCGCCGTGGAGAGCCGATCCCTGCCGGGCGCCCGCCGTTCCATGAACGCGGCTAGCGCGGCGCGGTCGAGCGCGAAGCCCGGCGGAAAGTTCGCGAGGGCGAACGTCATCTTGCGGGCGTGGGAAGCGCCGCGGATGTCGAGCTTGAGGAAATTGCCGAAGCTCACGACGCGGGCTCCTGATTGGCGCCGGCGATGACCTTTTTCGCGACGACGCCTTCGTCGAGCGCGGCATGGAGGCGGGCGCGGTCGTTCGCCTCCAGGGCGGACTTGAATTCGGAAAGCCGGTCGAGATAGCGCGAGAGGACCGGGAGAAGAGCCGCACGGTTCGCGAAGAAGAGCTCCGTCCAGGTGTCGGGATCGGGCGCGCCTACGCGCACCATGTCGCGGAAGCTGCCGGCCGAATAGCCGAAGTGCTCGGCGGAAAGCGGCTCGCGCACATAGGCGGAGGAAATGAGGTGGCAGAGCTGGCTCGTGTAGGCGATCATCTCGTCATGATGCGCCGGATCGGTATAGACGATACGCGCGAAGCCGAGCTCCTTCAGGAACTTCTCCAGGCGGTCGAGCACCGTCCTGCCGCATGACGGAAACGGCGTCAGGATCATCGAGGCGCCGTCAAAGAGATTTTCAAGCGCATTCTCGAACCCGGCCTTCTCCCGCCCCGCCATCGGATGGCCGCCCACGAAAGTCCAGCGCGTCTCGGACGCATACTTCGCGAGGGCGGCAAGGACGGCGCCCTTCACTCCCGTCACATCCACGACCACGGCCCCCTCCTTGAGCGCAGGGGCGATCGCCTCAATGACGGACGCCACCGCCGAAGGCGGCACCGCGACGAACACGACCTCGGCATCGGCGAGCACCGGCGTTTCGCCCTTGTCGAAGGCGACGGCCTCGTGTTTCGCCCGAAGGGCCGCCTTCATCAGCGAGCCGCCGATAAGGCCCTTACCGATGACGGCGACCTTCATGCGCGGAAAGAGCGGATCTTGTCCATCATCGCCGCGAACTGCGCGGGCGTCTGACTCTGCGCGCCGTCGCACTTCGCGTGCGGCGGATCGTTGTGAACCTCGACGATCAGCGCGTCGGCGCCGATTGCGGCGGCCGCCACGGAGACGGGATCGACGAGATAGGAGTATCCGGTCGCGTGCGAGGGATCGACGACGACGGGAAGATGCGAGAGCCGGTGAAGCACCGGGACGACCGCGAGATCCATCGTATTGCGGGTGGCCGTCTCGAAGGTGCGGATGCCGCGTTCGCAGAGCAGGACATTGGGATTGCCCGAGGCCATCACGTACTCGGCGCTCATCAAGAGCTCCTGCAGCGTCGCCGACATGCCGCGCTTGAGGAGAATGGGCTTCTTCGTATAGGAGCCGACCTCCTTGAGGAGATTGAAGTTCTGCATGTTCCGCGCGCCGATCTGAATGACATCGACGTCATTGAACTTGTCGATGTCGGCGAAGTCCATAAGCTCGGTGACGATCGGAAGCCCCGTCTCCTTCTTCGCGACGAGCAGCATATCGAGCCCCTCCTTGCCGAGGCCCTGGAACGAATAGGGCGAGGTGCGCGGCTTGAAGGCGCCGCCGCGGAGCATCGTCGCACCGGCTTCCCTGACGGCCTTCGCGATGGTGACGATCTGCTCCTCCGACTCGATGCTGCAGGGGCCGGCGATGACGCTGAAGTTACCGCCGCCCACCTTGACGCCCGCGCAATCGACGACGGTGTCATCGGGGTGGAACTTGCGGTTGGCGGCCTTGTAGGGCTCTTGGATGCGCTGCACGCACTCCACACCGTCGAGGGCCTCGATGAGCCCGGGGTCGAGATGGGACACGTCACCGACACAGCCGATGATGGTCTGCAAGGAGCCGCGCGAGATATGCGGCGTGATGTTCTTCGATTCCAACAGCCGGAGGAGGCCCGAGACCTCGCTTTCCGCCGCTTCTTTCTTAAGTAGGATAATCATGGGGCATATTGTATCATATTAGGGCCGAAAAAGTTGGGATGGCCCCTTCAAATTGTTCTCCTTGTACATCTTCCAACTCTCCCGTCCGAGGATGAGTCCTTTGGCATCCGCCTCGTCAAGCCCGAGCACATCGGCAAGGATATGCGCCGCAATGACACTCTCACTCCCATAACGCGGAGCATACCACAATGCCGATAATTTGTAAATTAGGAATCCGTGAATTTGTAAAACAACAAATCGACATATTGTCATTTTCTTGACATCACATGTCGGACAGTTTCGGCAACACTCCGACATAAGCGGATCACCGACTCGACAGCCCGGACAAGCTCACCGACCGCACAGCCCATCTCGCGACGCAGATTCTTGTAATCCCAGGTCTCTGGATCCTGCTTCGCCGCGTAATCCTCCGCCGACTCCCTACTTCACACGAAGTGGCGAAATCTTACGATCCTCCATCGCTGTCGTAAAATACGACGCCGATTTTCCATTGGCGATGGAAAAAACGACGAACATATGCTATAATGTCCGCCATGAAACCCATTCAACGAACAATTTGCGCTGCAAAAGGAAGTTTCTTTCTGTTTGGGCCACGCGGCACCGGCAAATCTGTCTGGCTGAAATCGCAATTCCC
>JAZUHK010000053.1:0-14747 GCA_045641645.1 Kiritimatiellia bacterium | reverse complement strand
GGCATTCAGGCAAGTGGATCGCCAGAAATGTCGTCAGGCTACCGCCCAGGGAATGTCCGACAATCCACAAATTACTGCGCGGCTTACTCCTAAGAATTCCATTCATGAGATTGAGTGCCTGACGATACTGATCGGGCGTACAACGTCCCTTATAATGTTGCATGCAGACTGCCAGATCTTTGGAATCTAAAGCAGTCGCCAAGCCGCCGTCCAGATTACAGTCGTCAACTCCACACAACGCAAGCACCACTCGCCCTTCATTTACCATGTGTACCATCAGTCGGCCACGCAGCCCAGAGCCGACGGTGAAAGAACCATCCTCGCAATAGGTCAGTTCAGAACAGTTCTCCGAACAAGCGTTCCACTCGTCCCGGGTAAAAGAACGATAGCCAAGCGGCTTCGCCCCATCGGCATAGGCCGCCATGGCGGCCTTCGCCATCCAAACAAGTTCCTTGCGCTCGTCATCGCTCAACTGCGCATAGGTTCCGCTCTGCCCCGGCACCAGGTCACTCCGCGACTTTTGCAATGGCTTGACATCAAGACCCGCCCAACCCGATAGCAGAGCGACAGCAGCAGCTGAAAGGGTCAACCTCGCAGTTGCGCTCTTGACCTTCGACAGGAAGCTATATCGTTCGTTCATCCAATTCATGTCACAACTTTTATCTAATGTCATTGGCCGCGGCTCAAGATGCTTAATCAAAACAAAAAACGCCCTTGCAGGCCAATCACATTATTTAAACAAGGATTCACTATCAATTTCTTCCGATGTATTCTTGGAATTATCAGGTTCTCCATTCAACATTGCCGCGCTGTCACTAATTACAACCGAATTATCCACCTCGCCATCTTCAAAATCATGCTGAGTTGCATTCTCTACACGACGTCGACGTTCGTCCTCCTGCCTCCTAGAGGCCTCTGCCTCTTTTGCTATGGAATCCTTCTCTCTTTCCTTGAGAAGACGAGCCTGCTCCTCCTGTTTTCTTTTCTCTTCCTGGGACCGCCGCTTCCGTTCTGCGAGTTCTTTTTCTGCGCGAATCCGATTCTCCTCTGCGATTCTAGCTTTCTCAGCCTCATGTTCCTTCTGCTCGGCAATCGCCTTCTCCTTCCGAATACGCTCTTCTTCAGCCTGCTTTGCTCGCTCTATCGCTCGTTGCTCTGCAGACTCCAAATCCCCCCTTGAGTATTCTGTTATATAAGAGAAGATCCTGTTGTCAGCATCGTATCCACGTTTTATCACACGAGTACGAACGCTGAATCGTTGATCGAGATTCTTAAACTCCTTCATCAAATATGCTCTTGTGCGCAAAAGCGCGGTCCCACTGACAAGCCTTTGCTCAATATTTTCACGTGCCGGATCTATATTCACTCGGACAGTAATTACACCATCTCGCTCTTCCAATCCGCTCGGCGGCAATCCGGAAGCTGTTTCGCCATGGATGAGCTGCGGGGCAGACTTACCACCTTCGACCTTTTCATCTGCGCACAAAGCCAGCGCCCAAAACACCGATAGCAATGAAACTCCGAACGAAACAACAATCTTCCTATTCATACCGCCTCTCCAAGTCGTTAATTACACCCCGCGGCCAGGACTCTACTGACCACGGGGTAATTTTCTAACTGTCAGTAACTTTTAGAAGTCATCCCCGACATCAACATCGCCGCCAAAGGTACCCCCCTGGGACTTCTTCGGCTTTGCTTCGCCGCTACCAGAACTCTGCTGGTTGATACGAACTCCACCAGAAGGCTTCTTGGGCTGGCGAGACTGAAGTTCCTTACCAAGAGCCTGAGTCTGCTTCTGTGCCCCCTTCTGGAAGTCATCCGCACGATTCGTCGCAGCACGAACAGCGGCTTCGTTTGCAGCACGACGACCCTTTTCAACCGTCTGATGGCGCTCAGACTCGATCTTGGTAGCGTAGGCACGCGTTTCAGCAGCAAGAGCCGCTTTAGCCGCCGATGCATTAATGCCATACACAACGACATATATCTGTCCGCCAGTAATCGGATGAACCACCTCGTCAGAAGCTACGCGCTGGAGACCACGAACCGTCTTCTTCTCGAACTTCTGGGTCATCTTGGACGCGACGTCCTCTGCAACCTGATCAGTATATTCCTTGGTATTCGCATTGCCACGCGTTTCCTTTACCTGCTTCGCAGTTTCTCCGGCTTCAACATCTGCAAACACGCAGAAAACCGCCATCTGCTTCGCAAAGTTCTCGGCAATCTTTTTCGCCTGCTTCTGCTCAAACGCCGGCATGTCATCATCATAAGCGCGCGCGGTAATGCCAAGATACCAGCGATCCCCTTTGTCATCAATGTACTGGCGCGGACCAATCATCGTCGCAAGATCCTGCTTGCGCAGCCAAGCATTCACATTGGCCTTGCCGGGCTTGGCCTTCAGATCCTGTCCAAGCGCAATGGCACGAGCAGAAGCTTCAAGGGCCTTTGACCAGCTCGCCAAAACGGCAACCTCGTACTTGCCCTTGTCCTTATTGAAGGACTCTGTCTGCATAATAACCGTAACGCCAAAGATCGGCATCTTAGCCATAACAGTAACCGCGCTCTCCTGACGTTCCTTAACTTCTGCCTGCATCTGATTAGCCTTTTTCATCAGCTCTTCATATGCCTTAATTGATGCCTCGGCCTGGGATTTAAGCTCCGCATATCGAGCTTTAGCAGCCTCATCGTGCGCATTTGCATCATAATCGGCATCGAGTTTCTTGATAAGTGCCGACATCATGTCATCAAAGCGCTGTCCGGCCGTTGTGCCGCGAAGAGCATCCGCCTCGGCGGCATCACGCTTCGCAATCAGATCCAACATAGCCGTCTTCTGAGCTTCGGCATCGGCAATAATCTTATCGCGATCTGCACTCAAGGCTTTATTGACATCAGAACCGGGCATGTCAATGATATCAGACCCTGACATCTCCGAATTGATCATCATAATCACGTTGACCTTTGCTTGCAGAACAGCTGCCTTTGCAGCCATTTCTCGCTTCACGAAAAATGTGCTGTCGTTTGCGGGATCCTTGGTATCAAAAGTGGCACTTTCGATGATAAACATCCGCCCGCGCTCCTGATCCCAACCTTCGCCCCAGCCTTTATCCGCAGCGATATCCGAAAGGACTTTCTTCGCACTCCTGAACTTTTTATCACAAGGAGCTTGCATTTCAAGCCCTTGCTGCGCAGCCTCTGATCCCTGATCGGTGGCCACGGGGGTGGCTGCGGTCTCCGTTGTAGGAGCAGGGGCCGCCTCTTGAGCAGAAACATACCCAGCCGTTGCCAGGCACATCACCGCAATCATCAGTTTCTTCATTGTGTTTCTCCTTTTTTAGTTAGTGTCTGCTGACACGAAATTAGTTGTCGTTGTTCATGAGTTTGTCCGTGTGATCAGCCATCATACGGGCAATCATGGAATTGATCGCTTCGTGGACGGGCTTCTCCATTTGCTTAAATGCCTTCTCCGCGCAGATTTCGCGCTCACGCTCTGGATTGTTGATGCACACCGCGCTCTTCTTTGGATTGTTCGGCATGGAAAGCAACTCTTCACCGGACTTTGAAAGGACCTTTATCACCATTGAATACTGCGTAAAGGTCTGATCTTCATCAATGGGATTCCTGACACGACGGTATTCGCCAGACGCACTGATCATGTAATCAGCACCTTCCGGTGTTTTCGCGACCTTGAATCCCAACTTGCGAAAAAACTGCCCGAATCGAGCCGCGATTTGCTTATCTTCCGAATCAGAATCACTGGATGTGCATTCAAGATAGAATACGGGATCGCCAAGTGCCTTGAGATAAACGCGATACGAATCAAGAATTTTCTTCTTTGAGACCTTTGCAACGATCTCAACCCGGCAACCAACGGCAACGGACGATTCAGCCGTGATGCGATATTCATCGACGAAGCCCTCCGCTCCTGAGAATATCTTGTTCCTCACCGCTTCATTGTCCGTAACTTCCGTTTCACCAACCACCATTGTCCCAACGACCTGTTCAACCGCCGACCGCAGGGCCAGCTGAAGGGCGGCATCGCGACCTTTACCCTCGCCAACAGCGGCAACCGTCCCTTCGTCGCCCATGGCAGTCATTGCCGCCTTGAGTTCTGCACTCTTATCAGAAGACTTTGTCGTCAAGTATACGACTGCGATGATCTTGTCATCGTCGTCGATGGTCTTCAGATCCTGCACGCCCTTAAGCGCCTGTTTGACATTCACCTGCATCACAGACGAGAAGAACTCCTCACTCTGCTCGACGCCATTCACATCCTTACCGGATTTCATGCCTGCCGTTTCAGAAGCAGACACCTGACTTCCAAGGTACTCACCGATGTTTTTCAAAGCCTCCATCCTGGCAACAGTCTTTGCCTTCGCCTTGCTGCCTGTGATTTCAGCAGTCCCCATCGCCACAACATAAACACCGAGTTCTTTGTTGCAAGCGGCCCTTGCACCGGCTCCGTCGGCCAGCATTTTCTCCGCAAGTGCCTCGACTTGCGGCGGAACAGCATACGCTGCCGCCGCAAGCATGGCACCGAGGAGAACCATCATGAACCTTACGCAGAACTTCATGCCGATCCTCCTTCGTTTTTACTTGTTGGCATTATTTTCCCAGTCGGCAGGAACAGCCATCCCGAAAGCAACCGCATAGAGTCCGTTCTTCTTATCATCCTTGTACTGCTTCAGGAACTTGCGTGCCGAGCCGCGGATCTCGTCGACGATTTTCTCCGCGTCGTCGTTATCATCGTTCCAGCGATAGACGCGAAGCTGCGACGTTCCGTCATTCTTCGGCGTGGCCTCGGCAAAAGCAACTGGGATGTCAAGACCCTCTTCAGAAAGGAATACGCAGACCTGCTGGTTCGGGCCAATGCCCTCATGCTGACCCGCAGACATGACCATCGTATCGCCAGAACCGGTAATGTTCGTCACCCTGCCGCCGGTCGGAAAGGTGTTGCCAAGTTTATTAGCGACAATCGCAAGGCAACGCAGACAGGCAATCTGGATTGCCTGATCCTCAGAAACATTGCCATGCGCCTGCCCCGTAAGAGAATACCTCACCTTACGATCCCAGACGCCACGTGCCTTCTCCGCAAAATACACGGTGCGCGTCTTGGCGTTTTCGCAACTGAAGTCGCCGTCAGCGCTGTAAACATAGACCTTCTCGTTGTGAAGCTCGTTAATCGCACAGGTGATTTTAATCGTTCCAGTAAGCATCAAGTCACTCGCTTTAACATCGTCGGCCTCGACCACCTTGACCTGATCGTCAAGATCGCCAATAGCATCAAGTTCCGTCTTACTGCGGTTGTGAAGCGAGAAAATCTCAAAGCGTTTCAACTTCGCCATCTCGGTCTGCATACGGGTGCTGAGGCCCTTGTCAATCTTGGTCTTGCCGTCAGCAGACTCAATCTTGACGTTCATCACCATCTGCATCTTGCGGAAATTATCAATGCTGTAATTCGGGGGAAGTTTGACCTCATCAAGGTCCTCGAGTTCCGCCTTGGAATAATACTTTGCAGGAATCGGGCCACGAACACTTGGCGCAGTTGCGCAACCACAAACAAACGCCGTAGCAACAACGATTCCACTCGCAAATGTCTTAATCGCGTTCATATAACACCTCGCAGTAAAAAAATTAGACCACGCCGGCTAAATTGCCAGCGTGGCCATCATCGTAGTTAACCTTCAACAGGATAATCGGCTTGAACCTTCGCAGCTTCTTTGTCTGCCTGAATCATCTCTCCATACAGAGCGAGACCAACTCCGGCATCCTTCAGTTGCTGACCAATGACAGCAAGGTCATCCTTGCCCTGACTCGGGATCTTAATGACAGCCATTCCGCCTTCCTTTTTGGCGATATCAATGAGCTGATTAAGAGCATTCGGCATCTCGCTCGCAAACTTCTGAGAAGCATTCGCGATTTCTTCGGTGATCTTGTTAATCCAAGCCATGATCGCCTCAAAATCCGACTCCTTGGCAAACTTCAAATACTCGTTAAGCTTTGCGATTGTCTCCGCACCATCGGGCATTGTCTTGACCTGATCCAGAACGGCCTTGATCGCTTCCTCACGCGACTTTCCCTGACTTTCAAGTGCCTGAACATCACCGACATAGCCAAGATAGATCCGCCGATAGCGCTCCATTACCGCCGCCTTATCAACCTTGTCGGCGACTGACTTATAGATTCCAAACGGAACAACATCAAGCGCCTCAACAACGGCGCCAGCCGACTTAACCGCAATGTGAGACTTAAGCACCTCTACTGGGGTCCTGTTCTTCTGCCATGCAGCAACTTTATCTTCTCCAGCTTTGCCAGAGGCGCACCCAGCCACGACTGCGCCAACCAACACAGCACCAGCTCCCAACCATTTTTTGTTCATTCTGTTTCTTTTCCTTGCTTTGCCCGGTTTTCTTGTTGCACCTCGGAGCCGCAGGGCCGGCGGTCCGTCGGTGTTTGAAAATCCAACACATCCCAAGAATAAGATCGGCCAGATTCTCAAAATCGTTTAAGCCATCAAACCTTCACGCGATGTATCTTACCAACATCCGCGGAAGAAAGTTGTCGCATCTGCGACAAACGGAGAAAATTCCTGAAAACCCGCCAAACACCACGGCAACGCCATGTCGTCACAATCCGGGCATAATAGCCGTACAGGAATGCTATCACCATCAATCGCATCTGCAACATATTGCCCTGCAGTGCGAAAATCTTACGCGAGGGCGAGGGTGTCGGCGACAATGCGGATCTTGCCGGACTTGCGCAACTTGGCGATGGCGCGGTAAAGCGCCGTGCGGTTGACGCCCAGATACTCCGCCAGTTCCCCGTACTTGAACTTCGCAGGTTCCGACAATCCGTCCTCCTGACGCCACTTGAGGTAAAGAAGCACGCGGTCGCCGATCTCATAGCAACTGAGGAGCATCAGCTTCCGCCACGCATAGAACCCCTGCACACAGGCCGCCGCATAAAGATCAGCGAGAAAACGCGGGTAACGCCCCTCCTCCATCATTCGCCGGATGGCCGCGACATTCAACAGCAACACCTCGCTCGACTCCTCGGCAACCAACATCCCCGGACAGGTCTTCGTGGCAAGCGCCGGAAAGGTCGCGCCGAATGTCCCTCCCGCATAAAGCCGCTGCACGAGGTGCCGAGAATCATCCGCGAGTCCGCATTCCCGAACCAGCACCACCCCAGACACGACAACCACCATCGATACGGCAGGGGTACATTCGTGCAGAATGATCTCACCCGCATCAAACGAACGGATTACGCCCCGAAGTTCGCCCAGCAGGTCCTTAATCTCATTCGCCGAGCAATGCTCGAACAAGGGTAGTTTCGCCACTTTCGGCAGTCCGGCTTCGTTGCAGTTCTTCATCTGCAAGATATGCCCAACTGACCGCGTTTTCTTACGCGGCGGCCTCACATTTCCCGAATGTGCCGATATAAGGTGGCGTGCCTTCATCCCCGTGTTCCAAACAAGGCATCGCCAAACGCCCGAAGAAAAACACGACGACAAAGACACGCCACGCGAATGTTCGCGTTTCGTGCCCATCGTAGCACGCTTTTCTTCTGAAATTGGCGATTTCTGTTTGAAGCGCTGTTACGTAGCGGAAAATATTATAGCATAAACGACCGCCGTAAACCGCAACTATTCATTCAGCATCTGGAAGAACTCTTTGTTTTTCAGTTGCATCAGCCCCGCAAGCGTTTCCGGCCCGCGGAAACGAACTTCGTTATGCGCGCCATCGTACCGATTGCAGAACTTCCAATGAAAATCACTTCCCAACGCCGCCTCTTCCCATTCCCCGACGCTGATCAGGTTCAAATAGACATTGTGCGTCAGCTCGTAGCGAAGATTGTTTTGAGGCGGCAGAACTTTCGAACGATTCAGAACCACGCAGTTGGTCATCCACAAAACCGTCGATTCCGGACACGAAAGATCGGCATCCAAGGTTCCCGGTCCGATGACGCGATAAATTCTGCCCGGCCTCAATTTGAGCGGCTCGTTGACAACCACCGTCTGCCCGCGAAGTTCCACCACCCCCGGCAGGGTCGGCTCGGAAAAGACCGCCGCCAGGCCAAGCGACAAACCGGCCGCGGCAAGGAAAATCCCCGCGAGAATCCCGTTCCGCAACCAATGCCGCCGTCGGATTGCCGCAGCAAAGGCATCAACGGACTGGTAGCGTTCGGAGGCGATTGAGCTGGTGGCGCGGCGGATAATCTTCTTCCATGCTGCGCGAGCGAGGGCTCCCCCGCCCCAAGCGAACCCACCTTCCCTATTTTCAGCGACCAGCTTTTCCGCGAGGACACCGAGCGCGTGGACATCGGCCGCGGGGGTGATGTCGCCGCCCGTGAACTGCTCAGGCGCGGCGTATTCCGGCGTACCCACGCCAACCGCCTTGCCATCGACGACTGACACGCCGTCGGCTGCCGGCAAGACCTCGACGGACTTCGCCAGTCCCAGATCGACGATCACCGGTTCACCGTTCCGACGGAAAAGGATGTTCGCCGGCTTCAGGTCGCGATGCACCACTCCGCACGCGTGAAGCTCCTTAAGCCCGCGGCAAAGCGCCAGCAAATACTTCGCGCGCGGACCGTCACCAGACGGCAAATCCCCCGGCTCCAACAGCTCCTCGGCGATATATGGCCTGCCATTCGCCTCCCCGTAGCCGTGAAACTTCGGAAAGGAAGACGACCCCAACGAGGCCAGCAGCTTCGCCTCCCTGAAGAACCGCGCCTTGCGCGAATCCGTCAACGGTTCCGCCAGAACCTTCACCGCCGCGCCAGTACCCAGCGCCACATGTTCCGCACAATAGACCTCGGCCGTGCCGCCCCTGGCGATAAACGCCGTCAGCCGCCAGTCGCCGAAAACCGTCCCCGGCGCAAACGCACCGCACTCGCCCAAGTGCGCACAGCCGGCAATGCCGCGCGAGAACTCCGCCTCAGTCATCGACACGCTCCAACGCCGCAACCAACTTGCGCAACTTGGCGATCGAACGATTCTTGATCTGATCGACGGCGTTACGTTCCATCATGAACGATTTCGCCACCGCCTCGGGCGACTCGCCCTTCATGGCCGTCCGGCGAAAAATCTCCTTCGTCCGCGGCGCAACCGACTCGTCGGCGAAGAACTGGCGAACGGCAACCTCCAAAAGCGATTCGCGAAAACGCACTTTCTCGGCATCTTCGGGCGACGCCTCCGGCTCTGCCGCCATCCGCTTGCGCAACTCCATCTGACGCTGTTCCCGGCGGCAAAGCCGAAGCGCCCGATGCCGCAAGACCC
This sequence comes from Kiritimatiellia bacterium, assembly GCA_045641645.1. GTDB lineage: Bacteria > Verrucomicrobiota > Kiritimatiellia > RFP12 > UBA1067 > UBA1067. The sequence goes on along the minus strand of JAZUHK010000053.1, from coordinate 5,473 downwards.
CGGTCAGATAATTATGGAAGACACCGGTCTCGTCGGGCGCGTAACGATAGCCCTTTAATGCCTCCACCAACGCGATCAGCGTCTCGGCGACGACCTCATCCGCATCCAGAGCTGGATAATGCGCCCGAAGATACGCCTCCATCATCGGACGATAGCGAGCGACGAACTCCGCCCAGCGAACATGCTGCGAATCAGCCGCCAGCTGCCGCAGCATGGTGGTGGATGTGCGCGGAACCGTCATAACTTGAGCGACAGGATCTGCCGAACCGCCGCCTTAACCGCTTCGTCATTGGAGGAATCGCCAAGCGCCTTCACCTCCGATAGCTCCTCGGCATGCACGCACTTCGCCAGCTCCGCCAGCAGCACCACCGTGCGCTCCGACCACGGCGATTCCTTCGCCGCCGCCAAAAGCGCCGCAGACCACCGCCAGCGGTTGCGCGGCGCCTGCGGACAATCGCGGCAGCAGACGCGCTCGGAAACCGCCTTAAGCTTTGCACGCACCGTCGGCGACACCTCCTTACCGGCGCCGACGGGCGCCAATAGCGCCGTGAGGTTGGCCTCGTCCGCGAAAAACGCCGTGACTTCCGCCTTGCCCTCACCCTTCCACGCCGAGAGCATCGCGCTCGCGCGCGGCAACCGCCGAAGCTTCATCGCCTTCATCGGCCGCAGACGGTCGTGGTCGTTCTTAAGCCGAATCACGTTTTCGCCGCGGGCGAGCTCCACCACGAGCTTCCAGTCCGATGCGGAGCTGCAACGCCCGAAGTCACGCCCGTTGACCACGACGTCAAAGCCCCACGGCAGCCCCGTGCCGGTCTCAAACTCCAACTCATACGCGCCGCCCTCCGCACTGCGCACCCCGCGCCATTCCATGAAGTTCTCACGCGAACCGCCGACATCCACGACGGAAATGCGCCCGCAGTCCTCGCAATACGAATAGGAAGGGGAGCGCCAGCCCATATCGGTCTCCTGGTACTGCGAAAGCCACGCCCAATGCGCCGGATAGGAGGTGCGCTCCAGCCGCCGTTCGCCCTTGAGCCGCAGAATCCGCGTACCGTGGGCGGGAACCGTAAGGCAAAGCTGCTCGCCGAGCGTCTCCGCCTTCGTGCCGGTCACGAGTTCGCGCGCCTCCACCTTGCCGGCCAGCTCCAGTTCGGCGACCGCGAGCGAAAAGGCATAGTCGTCGTCCCCGAGATTCACCAGCGCAACCGCCCTTTCCAACCCGCCCTTCTCCAGGAGATCCTTCGCGAAGACAATCCGCCGCGGCGTCGGCAACGCCACCACCTGCGCCTGCAAGCCGAGCGGATCCTGATTGAGCGCAATCAGGTCGCGATTCTTCAAAAGCGCCAGTGAAGACGCGGGAATCTGCGTTAAATCACATCCTATGAGCAGCGGGCTCGAAAGGATGCACCACACGGCGAAGTGCGTGCGCTCCTCCTCCTCGGTAAGTCCGCGCCCGATCTCCAGCATATCCATATCGTTGTAACTGCCGCCGCCGGCATAGGGCGCGAGAAAAAGGCATTCGAGGATAATATCCCTGACACTCGGCCAATTCGCCTGAATGTCGGCGGTCACACGCCAGGACGAGCCGACCTCGCCGACCCAAGTGCCGGGATAGGCCCAACGGCAGATGTTGACGCGGACATCCGGGCGGCCCACGCGGTCGATCGCCTGGCGAATGGCGGTGTAGCGCACCCGTTCGTTCATATTGGTCGCCGCCGAGTTGCCCTTGCGGTTAAACGGCCCCATCTCGCCGCCGACGCCGCCGCAGAAGTCGATCTTGATGAAATCGAAATCGTTGTCCTTGAAGAAGAACTTCGCGTCTTCGTCGTCGTGGCCGAAGAAGCCGACCCCCACTCCGAGAACATCGTTGTCCCAGATGCTGCCGCAGGTGTTCTCACCCGCGTCGGAATAGGCCCCTGCCTTGAGCCCCAGCGAATGAATGTAGTTCACCACCGGCTTCAGCCCCTTGGGGAAGCGCTGGGCGTTAAACGTATGTCTGCCCTGCTGATCGCGGCCGCCGAACCACCCGTCGTCGATGTTCACGTAGCGGTAACCGCAGTCGGCGAGCCCCGTTGCGACCATCGCCTCGGCCTGCCGGCGGATGAGCGCATCGGAAATGTTGACATGATAGGTGTTCCAGCTCGACCAGCCCATCGTGGGCGTCTCGACGCCGATGACCAACCGCGCGGAAAGAACCACCGCGAACCCAACTGCAGACCTGATGTTTTTCATGCCGTCAATTATATCAAAAAAACACCGGGCGAGCACATGCTCGCCCGGTGTTTCCGCCCTGAAGGCCTTCTGCTTACTTGCGGAGCGCCGCCTGCGCCGCCGCGAGCCGCGCGATCGGCACGCGGTAAGGCGAGCAACTGACGTAATCGAGCCCGATCTGGTGGCAGAACTCGACCGAGGTAGGATCGCCGCCGTGCTCGCCGCAGATGCCGCAGTGGAGCGTCGGGCGCGTGCCCTTGCCGAGCTTGAGCGCCATTTCCATGAGCTTGCCGACGCCCGTCTGGTCGAGCTTCGCGAACGGATCGTTCTCGAAGATCTTGGCATCGTAGTAAGCCGCGAGGAACTTGCCCGAGTCGTCGCGCGAGAAGCCGTAGGTCATCTGCGTGAGGTCATTGGTGCCGAAGCAGAAGAACTCCGCCTCCTTCGCCATCTCGTCGGCGGTGAGCGCCGCGCGCGGAATCTCGATCATCGTGCCGACCTCGTACGGGATCTTGACGCCCGCCTCGGCGATCTCGACCTCGGCGGCCTGAACGACGATGTCCTTCACGTACTTGAGCTCCTTCATTTCGCCCGTCAGCGGGATCATGATCTCGGGCTTCACGTTCCACTCGGGATGACGCTTCTGCACCGCAATCGCCGCGCGAATCCCCGCGCGCGTCTGCATCCGCGCGATTTCCGGATAGGTGACCGCAAGCCGGCAGCCGCGATGGCCCATCATCGGGTTGAACTCGTGGAGCGAATCGATGATCTCCTTGATGCGCGCGACCGACTTGTTCTGCGTCTTCGCGAGGAGCGCAATCTCATCCTCGGAATGCGGCACGAACTCGTGGAGCGGCGGATCGAGGAAGCGGATCGTCACGGGATGGCCTTCGAGCGCCTCGTAGAGCTGCTCGAAGTCGTCCTGCTGATACGGCAGGATCTTCGCGAGCGCGATGCGGCGCTCTTCCTCGGTGTCGGCGCAGATCATCTCGCGGAACGCCGCGATGCGGTCGGCCTCGAAGAACATGTGCTCGGTGCGGCAAAGCCCGATGCCCTCGGCACCGAGCTCGCGCGCCTTCTTCGCGTCCCGCGGCGTATCGGCGTTGGTGCGCACCTTGAGACGGCGGAACTTGTCGGCCCACGCCATGATGCGGCCGAACTCGCCCGCGATCTTCGCATCGACCGTGGTGATGACGCCGTCGTAGATGTTGCCCGTGGAACCGTCGATCGAAAGCCAATCGCCCTCGTGGAAGGTCTTGCCGCCGACGGTGAAGCACTTGTTCTCCTCGTCCATCGCGATCTCCTGGCAACCGGAGACACAGCAGGTGCCCATGCCGCGCGCGACTACCGCCGCGTGCGAGGTCATGCCGCCGCGGACGGTGAGGATGCCCTGCGCCGACTTCATGCCCTCGATGTCCTCGGGGCTCGTCTCCAGACGGACGAGCACCACCTTCTCGCCGCGCTTCTTCCACGCCTTGGCGTCCTCGGCCGAAAAGACGATCTTGCCGCACGCCGCACCCGGGCTCGCGGGAAGCCCGCGCCCGACCACCTTGCCCTTCTTGAGCGACGCGGCGTCGAACTGCGGATGAAGGAGCGTATCGAGGTTGCGCGGCTCGATCATGAGGACGGCCTCCTCCTCGGTGCGCATCCCCTCGTCAACGAGATCGCACGCGATCTTGAGCGCGGCCTTCGCCGTGCGCTTGCCGTTGCGGGTCTGGAGCATGAAGAGCTTCTTGTTCTCGATCGTGAACTCCATGTCCTGCATGTCGCGGTAGTGGCTCTCCAGGGTCGCGCAGATCTTCTGGAACTGCTCGAACACCTCGGGCATCACCTCGGCCATCTTCGCGATCGGCATCGGCGTCCTGACGCCCGCGACCACGTCTTCGCCCTGGGCGTTCATCAAAAACTCGCCCATCAGCTTCTTCTCGCCCGTCGCCGGATCGCGCGTGAAGGCAACGCCCGTACCCGAGTTGTCGTTCAGGTTGCCGAACGCCATCATCTGCACGTTGACCGCGGTGCCCCAGCTGTAGGGGATGTCGTTGTCGCGGCGATAGACGTTCGCGCGCGGATTGTCCCAGCTGCGGAAAACCGCCTTGATGGCGCCGATGAGCTGCTCCTTCGCGTCGGTCGGGAAGTCCTTGCCGATCTTCGCCTTGTACTCGGCCTTGAACTGGCCCGCGAGCACCTTGAGATCGTCGGCGGTGAGCTCCACGTCGAGCTTCACGCCCTTCTTCGCCTTCATCTCGTCGATCAGCTTCTCGAAGTACTTCTTGCCGACTTCCATCACCACGTCGGAGTACATCTGGATGAAGCGACGGTAGCAGTCCCACGCCCAGCGCGGATTCTTCGTCTGCTCGGCGAGCGACTCCACGACGTCCTCGTTGAGACCGAGGTTGAGGATCGTATCCATCATGCCCGGCATCGAGGCGCGCGCACCCGAGCGGACCGAGACGAGGAGCGGATTGAGCTTGTCGCCGAACTTCTTGCCGGCCGACTTCTCCAGCTTGTCGATATACTCCATCACCTGCGCCATGATGTCCTCGCCGATGAACTTGCCATCGTCGTAGTAGCGCGTACACGCCTCGGTGGAAATCGTGAAACCCTGCGGCACGGGAAGCCCGAGACCCGCCATCTCGGCGAGGTTCGCACCCTTGCCGCCGAGGAGTTCGCGCATGTTCGCATTGCCTTCGGTCTGCCCGGCACCGAAGAAATACACGTACTTTTTCTGTTCGCTCATTGCTTTACTCTTTCTTTTCTTTTTCTTTGCTTTCGGTAGTTTCAGTTTCAAAAGACGGGAGAATTATACCATATTGCGGCGCCGTTGGGAAGGTCTGCCGGACTTCCCCCTGGCGCGCCTCTGCCAGCAACCGCCCGAAGCGCTTCAATTCCGCCTCGCGGGGACCGCGGCGTTCATAGGTTCCGTCGGCCATCGTTCAGCGGTTCCTCAGGTACGTCCAGGCGACGGCCAGCCGCTCGCCCATCATGACGGCGAAGAGAAGCGGATGCCTCAACACCCGCTTCCACTTGCCGTGCTCCACGAAGACGCCGAAGAAGCGATAGGCGAGCCCGAACTGGCGGCGCATCACCGCGTCCTCGCCCCACTTCGAGCGATAGCGCCCGATGGAGGCGGAATAGTAGGCCTTCTTCGCCAGCAGCTTCCCGAGCGGCAGCATCGCCTCGTGGTGAACGAGCGGATGCCGCAGGCTCGCGAAGTTCGCCCCGGCGGCGACGAGCCGGCGGTCGAGATCCCAGTCCTCGCAGG
>JAZUHK010000052.1:0-19738 GCA_045641645.1 Kiritimatiellia bacterium | reverse complement strand
ACCCCCGACGTCCTCGAGCACATCCTCTTCGCCAAGGAGAAGGGGTGCTTCATGACGGGAACGGAGGATATGAACCTCGATTTCATCAATGTCGTTGATTGAGGTTTGAAAGGTTTGAAAGGTTTGAAAGGTTTGGAGGATGAAGACAGAGCTGTGGTACACTGACGAGCATACGCAGGATGTGCGGTTCTCGATGAAGGCGGCCGAGCAGATCGCCTCGAAGAAGAGTGCCGTCCAGCAGATCGACATCCTCGACACGCCGGCCTACGGACGCATCCTCGTTCTTGACGGGGAGCTCTTCATCACGGAGAAGGACGAGTTCATCTACCACGAGATGCTCGCCCACGTGCCGATGGCGGTGCATCCGAACGTGCGGAACGTCCTCGTCATCGGCGGCGGCGACGGCGGCACGGTGCGGGAGCTGACGAAATACCGGTCGATCGAGTCCATCGATCTCGTGGAGGTGGACAAGGACGTCGTGCTCCTCTCGCGGAAGTTCCTGCCGTTCACGTCCTGCAAGCTGAAGGACAAGCGCGTGAGCGTCTGGTTCGAGGAGGGGCTGCGGTACGTGCGCGGCAAGAAGGACGAGTACGACCTCATCATCGTCGACTCGCCCGATCCGTACGGTCCGGCCGAGGGTCTTTTCACCCGCGCGTTCTACGGTACGTGCTTCAAGGCGCTCCGCGAGGACGGCATTCTCATCAACCAGCACGAGAGCCCGTTCTACGCCGCGCACCAGAAGTCGGTGCGGGACGCCCACTGCCACATCGCGGTGGAGTTTCCGCTGTCGACGGTCTACCAGGGGCACATCCCGAGCTACCCGTCCGGACATTGGCTCTTCGGCTTCGCGTCGAAGAAGTACAACCCGATCACGGATCTCGACGACAAGCGCTGGAACCGTCTTAAGATCAACACCCGTTACTACAACACCGACCTGCATTGCGGCGCCTTCGCGCTTCCGAACTACGTTCAAGACATACTCAAAGAGGAGAAGCGCCGGTGAATCCCCAGCCCTGTCAGTTCATCGGATGCGACAAGCCCTATGACGAGGCGGGCACCGTTCTCTTCGGGGCTCCCTACGACTCGACGACGTCGTTTCGTCCCGGCACCCGCTTCGGACCGTCCGCGATGCGGATGGAAAGCTTCGGCATCGAGACCTATTCGCCGCTTCAGGACAGGGATCTCGTCGATGACGCGAAGGTCTTCGACTCGGGCGATCTCGAGCTGCCGTTCGGCGCGCCGGAGCCGGCGCTCAAGCTGATCGAGGAGCGGGCGGCGCAGATTCTGGAGGACGGGAAGCGTCCGTTCCTCCTCGGCGGCGAGCACCTCGTGACGCTCGGCGCGTTCCGCGCGGTGCAGAAGAAGTATCCGGACGTCGTCATCATCCACTTCGACGCCCACGCAGACCTCCGCGAGGATTACCTCGGGAATCCGCTGTCGCATGCGTGTGTGCTGCGGCGGTGCCACGACCTTGTCGGCGACGGCCGCATCTTCCAGTTCGGGATACGTTCCGGAACTCGGGACGAGTTCCGGTTCATGACGGACGGACATGTGACGACGGAGCCGTTCGCCCCGACGACGCTCAAGAGCGTCGTCGAGAAGGTGAGAAGGTGTGAAGGTGAGAAGGTGAGAGGAACTGATTCTCACCCTCTTACCCTCTCATCCTCTCGCCCGGTCTATTTGACCGTTGACATGGACGTGCTCGATCCGTCGGAGTTTCCGGGGACGGGCACGCAGGAGGCGGGAGGGTTCCGCTATCCGCAGCTCGTCGAGGACGTCCGTCTCATCTGCGGCAAGCTGAACGTCGTCGCGATGGACAACGTCGAGCTTAATCCGGGTCTTGATCCGACGGGCCGCTCCACGGCCCTCGCCTGCAAGTTCCTTCGTGAATGTCTTTTGTCTTTAACTGGTAAAGGAGAGTGAAATGAGCAAGAAAGTCATGCTGATTGGGGCCGGCGGGGTTGCCGGCGTCGCCGCCGCCAAGATGTGCCAGAACCCAGAGACGTTCGGGGAACTGCTGATCGCGTCCCGCACCGAGGCGCGGTGCAAGGCGATCAAGAAGGATATAGAGTCTCGTCCGTGGTACAAGAAGCCCCGCAAACCTGCAACCCTGAAACCCTGCAACCTTGCAACTCGCATCACGACCGCGCAGATCGACGCGATGGATACGCCGCGGCTTGTGAAGATGATCAAGGGCTTCAAGCCCGATCTCGTCATGAACATCGCGCTTCCCTACCAGGACCTCGCGATCATGGATGCGTGCCTCAAGGCGGGCGTCAGCTACCTCGACACGGCGAACTACGAGCCGCCGGAGGAGGCGCACTTCGAGTACTCCTGGCAGTGGGCGTACCGCAAGAAGTTCGAGAAGGCAGGGCTCACCGCGATCCTCGGCTGCGGATTCGACCCCGGCGTCACGCAGGTCTTCTCCGCCTACGCGCAGAAGCACTACTTCGACACGATCGAGACGCTGGACATCCTCGACTGCAACGGCGGCGATCACGGCTATCCGTTCGCGACGAACTTCAACCCGGAGATCAATATTCGAGAGGTTGCAGCGAAGGGCAGCTATTGGGTCAAGGACAAGAGACGGGAGACGAAAGACGAGCATGGGGTGAAGGTCGAGTACAAGAAGGCGTTCGACAAGGGGTGGTGGGTCGAGACCGAGCCGATGGCGATCAAGCGCGAGTACGACTTCGACCAGGTCGGAAAGAAGGATATGTATCTCCTCCATCACGAGGAGCTGGAGTCGCTCGGCTGCAATCTGAAGGGCATCAAGCGCATCCGCTTCTTCATGACGTTCGGGCAGAGCTACCTGACGCATTTGAAGTGCCTTGAGAACTGCGGCCTGACGCGCATCGACCCCGTGGACTTCAAGGGGCAGAAGATCGTCCCAATCGAGTTCCTGAAGGCGCTCCTGCCCGATCCGGCGTCCCTCGGTCCGCGCACGAAGGGCAAGACGAACATCGGCTGCATCTTCCACGGACGCAAGAACGGCAAGCCGGTCGACTACTATGTCTACCAGGTGTGCGACCACCAGAAGTGCTACAGGGAGGTCGGCTCGCAGGCGATCAGTTACACAACGGGAGTCCCCGCGATGATCGGCGCGAAGATGTTCCTCGAGGGCAAGTGGACGGCGAAGGGCGTCCACACCTGCGAGGAGTTCGACCCCGATCCGTTCATGGCCGCGCTCAAGAAGCAGGGGCTCCCGTGGAAGGAGACCTTCAAGCCCGTCAAGGTTCCGTGAAGACGCCTTATTACCTGATTGACGAGGCGGCGCTGGAGCGGAATCTGAAGGTGCTCGCGTCGGTGCGGAGGCGCGCGGGGGTGAAGACCCTCTTGGCGCAGAAGGCGTTCTCGTGCTTTGCGTCGTATCCGCTTGTGGCGAAGTACCTCGACGGCACGACGGCGAGCGGCGTCTACGAGGCACGGCTCGCGCACGAGGAGATGCCCGGGCGGGAGAACCACGTGTTCAATCCCGCGTTCACGGACGAGGAATTCGCCGCGGTCTCGAGGTGGTGCGACCACATCGTGCTCAATACGGTCGGGCAGGTGAAGAGGTTTGCCGCGAAGGGGGATCGGGACAGCAAGCGTACGACAACAAGGCAGAAACCGAGCATCGGGCTTAGGGTAAACCCGGGCTACAGCGAGGTTGAGACGGAGATTTACAACCCATGCGCGAAGGGGTCGCGGCTTGGCGTCCCACGCGCCTTCATCCATGAAGGCGACCTGATCGGCGTCGAGGGGCTTCACTTCCACACGATGTGCGAGCAGGGGGCGGACGTCCTCGCGCGGACCTTGCAGCACTTTGAAAAGAAGTTCGGCGAGTTTCTGCCGCGGATGAAGTGGGTGAACTTCGGGGGAGGGCATCATATCACGAAGAAGGGCTATGACGTCGCGCTCTTGGTGAAGACGCTGAAGGATTTCCGCAAGCGCTATCCGAACCTCGAGGTGTATCTGGAGCCGGGCGAGGCGGTTGCGCTTGATGCGGGCGAATTGGTCTCGTCCGTGAAGGAGATCATCGACTACGGGACACCGATTGCCGTTCTGGACGTCTCGGCCGAGTGCCACATGCCGGACGTGATCGAGATGCCGTATCGGCCGCCCGTGAAGGGGTCGGGAATGCCGGGAGAGAAGAAGTTCACCTATCGGCTGACGGGCCCGACCTGCCTTGCGGGGGACATGATCGGCGACTTCTCGTTTGCGCGGCGGCTCAGGGCCGGCGACGAAGTGCGTTTCGGAGACATGGCGATCTACACGATGGTCAAGAACAACACCTTCAACGGCATGTCGCTTCCGTCCATCGTTCTCCGCAAGAAGAACGGCCGCGAGGTTCTCCTGCGCGAGTTCGGCTATGCCGACTTCAAGGCGAGGCTATGAAGCGTTGCAAACATTTCCGTCAGCAAGCGGATATTTTGCTATAATAACCGTTACCGCAATGGTGCGGCGATGGACAGGGGGAAATGCATATGTCACTGAAGCTGAAACATGTCGCGACGGCGCTTGCGTCCGCCGCGCTTATCGCGGGCTGCTCGCAGTCCGAAACCGTGGAATCCGAAGAGGCGACGCTCGTCGAGCAGGCCCTGAAGGCGGCGGAGGCGTCCGGCTTTCGTCCCCCCGACGGTGGCGATGGCGGAGAACTTCACATCTACACCTGGAGCGACTACATCTCGCCCGACGTCCTCGACTCGTTCGAGAAGGCCCTCGGCGTGAAGGTGGTCGTCGACACCTTCGACTCCAACGAGGCGATGTACGCGAAGCTCAAGGCGGGTGGCACGGGCTATGACATCATCATGCCGAGTTCCTATCAGATCGCCACGATGGCGAAGGAGGGGATGATCGACCCGATCGACCACGCGAAGTGCCCGAACGTGAAGGCGAACTTCGATCCGTCCTTCGTATCGCAGATCCTCGATCCAACGTTCAAGTACAATGTGCCGTACGCGGTCACCTACACCGGCTTCATGTACCTCAAGAACAAGGTGCCGGCGGGTGCGGACGTGAACAGCTGGGCGATTCTCGGCAATCCCGCGATGAAGGGCCGCATCTCGCTTCTCGACGACATCCGCGAGGTGATTGGCGCCGGGCTCATGTACCTCGGCTACTCGATCAACTCGACGAATCCCGCCGAGATCGCCAAGGCGGTCGAGCAGGTTCTCAAGTGGCGCGCGAACATCCGCAAGTTCGACGCGGAGAGCTACAAGACCGAGGTTCCGAGCGGCGCGACCTGGATCGGCCACGGCTACTCGACCGACACGACGCAGGTCATCGTCGGCGACGAGGAGGCGGGCGCCCCGGCGCGCGACGACATCGGCTTCGCGCTTCCGAAGGAGGGCTACACGATCGCGTTCGACGAGATGGTGGTCGCGAAGGACGCGAAGCGCAAGGACCTCGCGTACGCCTTCATCAACTACATCTACGACGGCGACGTCGCCGCGGCCAACATGGACTACATCCAGGGGCCGAATCCGGTGAAGCCCGGCATCGAACAGCTGGACGAGGGCCTCAGGGACATCATCATCCTCAAGCCCGAGCAGCTCGCGAAGGGCCAGGTGCTCAGGAACCTCGACGATCAGCCGGCCGTGATGGAGCTCTACAACAAGGCCTGGGACAAGATCAAGGCCACCGAGGCCAAGTAGGCGCCACTTGCGCAGGGCGACATTGGCGAAATTCGACGGGAGCTCGTCGAATTTCGCCTTATGGAAAGGATGCTATGGAAATCGTTAAAACCGAAAACGGATCGGAAGTAACCTTGAAACTCGTCGGCTGCCTCGATACCGCCGCCACCTCCGAGTTTGCCGCGGCCATCGAGGGTGCGCCGCAGGCGACGTCGCTCGTCCTCGATCTCACCGAGCTCGAGTTCATCGCCTCCTCGGCCTTGCGGCTCCTGGTGGCCACCAAGAAACACCGCGGCGCGGCATTCAATATCGCGCTCGTCGGGATGAACGAGGTGGTGCGCGAGGTGTTCGACGTCACCGGGCTCGACGAGGTCTTCGAAGTCCGCGGATAAGCGAGGCCCCCGCCATGTTCCGCAAGCCGAGGTTCATTATCGCCGCCGCGGCGATGCTCTATGCGGTGGCGCTGCTTGTTGCCTGGCGACAGGGGACGGTGTGGGCAGAGAACCGTGCGCTCACCATTCTCCGGGCCGCCGAGGAGGGTTATGGCGCGGTTATTCTTGGTGAGATCGAGGCCGCGCTTCGGAATGTGAGCGGAGCGTTGGTCAATCTGCTGGGCAGCCGCTGCGTCTCCCAGACGAAAGAGGAGATGTGCGCCTATGCGAAGCTGCTCAATGTGGACGAGGTGAATATCGTCGATCGCCGCGGACTGGTCATCGCCTCCAATATCGATTCGGTGCTCGGCTTCGACTTCAACTCCAATCCGCTGACGCGCGAGTTTATGGCGCTGACGAATTCGGCGAATTCCATGGTCACCCAGCCGTTCCGGAACGGCGTGGCGAATCCCGACATGTTCTGCAAGTACTATGCCATCGCCTTTCCGGAGCACGACGGTTTCGTGCAGCTCGGCATGACTGTGGAGCGTTTGCGCCAAAACATGTACTCCTATTCGGCGGACGAGGCCGATCGGATCCTGAAGGATTGGCATTTCAGCGTGGTGGGGTGGTATGAGCGGGCGGGTGGCGATCCGGAGTTCCTGCACGGCCGGATCGTCCGGCGCTGGAACGACGGGCACGGCGAATATGTGATCGGCCGGTTCTTCGACTGGTACGGCTATCGTTACGTCGCCTATCTGCCCGAAAGCTTCTGCTACGCGCAGCGCAATTCGACGGTGGCGGTGACGGCGGCGGTGATGGCGCTGATCGTTGTCTTCTTCGTCTTCTTCCTGATGCGGCTTGCCAGCGCCTCGCTGAAGCTGGAGAAGCTCCATCGGGAGGCGGCGGCGCGCAGTGCCGCGGATCTGGCGCTGGCGAAGACCATCCAGATGTCGGCGCTGCCGACGGTGGAGGGGGCGTTCTTCGACCGGCTGGAGTTTTCGCTTGCCGCCGAGACCCATCCCGCCCGCGAGGTGGGCGGCGGTTTCTACGACTTCTATCCGCTTCATGGCGGCCGGGTGGCGCTGGTAATCGCCGACGTCTCGGGGAAGGGCATTTCGGGGGCGCTCTTCATGATGGAAACGAAGAACATCATCAAGAACGCGCTTTCGGAATTCGCAGATATCGGCGAAGCGGCGACCGTCGCCAACCGCCGCATCTGCGAGCACAACCAGGCGGAACTTTTCCTCACCGCCTGGATCGGCGTGCTCGACGTGAAGACCGGGGTCGTCGAGTATGTGAACGCGGGGCATAACCGGCCGCTTCTGCGGCGTGCCGACGGAACGGTCGAGAAGGTGATGGGCAAGGGCGGGCGTTTCTTCGGGATGTTCGAGGAGGCGCAATATCGGGTGAACGCGCTGGCGCTCGGCAAGGGCGACTTCCTCTTCCTCTACACCGACGGCTTTACCGAGGCGATGAACGCGAAGGGCGAGCAGTTCGGCGAAGCGCGGCTCAAGGCGGAGGTGGCGAACCGGAACCGCACGCTGGAAGCGGCGGTGGCCGAGTTCGTGGGCGGGGCGGAGCCGTCGGACGACCGCACGTCCCTGACGCTGTTCTGGCAGGGCGAACCGCAGCGGACGGAGCGGGTCTTCCCGTGCCGGGAGGATTCGCTCGGCGAGGCGGTGGCCTTTGTCCGCGGCGCTTTGGCCGGCGTGGCGCCGAAGGCGGTGGCGGCGGTCCTTAATGCGGCGGATGAAATCACCGCCAATATCGTCAGCTATTCGGGGGCGAGCTTCTACCGGCTGGCGGTAGAACGTGGCGACGACCGCCTGCGCCTTCGGTTCTCGGATGACGGACGGCCCTACAACCCGATGTCGCATGTCGATCCCGATACGCACGCGGCCATCGAGGACCGGCCCATCGGTGGGTTGGGACTGGTGATGGTGAAGCGGCTCGTTGATCGCGTCTCCTACGCGCGCGAAGACGGGGAGAATGTCCTGACCCTCCTGAAGAAGTGCTGACGAAGCACCGCTTAGCCGTCGGGAATATGATATAATACTCAAGTTATGAGCGAAGAGAACGGCAATATCCTGGACCTCGGCTCCTTCGATTTCACCCCCGCGTGGGCGAAAAAGGATGCCGGCGTTTCCATTGGCAAGGTTCGCCCAGTCCGCGACGACAGCCGCGGGCCCAAGGAGGGCGGACGCGGTTTTGGCGAGCACAAGGGCTTCGGCGGCAAGAAGCCCTTTGGCGAGCGGAAGAGCTTCGGCGACCGCAAGCCCTTCGGCGAACGGCGTCCGTTCGAGCGGCGTGAGCGGCCTCAGCCACTTGCCGTCGAGGTGAAGGTGCTGCCGGAGACGAAGGCGCTGGGCACCATTATCCGCAAGCTGCAGGGCGATTTTCACGCCTACAAGCTTAAGGACCTCGCCTACTTCTTCCTCGATAATCCCTCTTCGATTCTTTTGAAGGTTTCCCCGAAACCCTCTCAGGCCGCGCAAGCCCCTCAACCGCTCTTTCATCAGTGCAAGGTGTGCGGGTTCGTCTCGACCGACGCGGACGAGGTGGTGCAGCATGTCCTCAACGCGCACTTGGATGAGTATTTCGAGGCGAAGGAAGTGGAGACCGAGCCGCCGAAGGGCAATTTCAACTGCGTTGCCAAGTGCGGGCTTTCCGGGGTTCTTCTGGGGCCGCCGAATATCCACGAGTTCAATGCGGTTGTCAAGGAGATGATCCGTACCCGCTATCCCGAAATGAGCGAGAGCCAGTACCGCGCCCATATCGAGATGGTGCGCGATGCCGACACGATCGAGGAGTGGCGCAAGGGCGCCACCAGAAAGACCGTGTTCGTTGCGAAGGGCGACGAGACGGGCGCGGAGCTTTCGCGCACCGAGGCCGAGAGCCGGTTCCGCCAGACGGCGTTGCCGCTTCTGGTCGAAACGCCGAAGAATCTGATGATCACCGCCGAGGTGGCGCTCAAGAGCCCCTTGAAACCGCTCGTCTGGGCCGTCCGCGATGCCCTCGAGCAGGAACGCCGCGCGCCTTATGCGATGTGCTTTGCGCTCCGCGGCGCCTTCCATCACCGCAAGCTCAACTTCTTCCGCGCCAATGACGCGCGCGGGCCCGAGTTCGTCGTCAATGCCGAGCTTAAGGCCTTCGACGCCGAGCACGCGATTCCCGAGCTGAAGGCGGTTGCCGCCTTCCTCGCCGAGCATCCGTGCTGCGACAAGTCCGAATTCCCGGCCGCCATCGCCGACTTTGAAAAACAACTCACCTGGCTGGTCACCACCGGCCATGCCGTCGCCTTTACGAACGGCGTCTATTCGCTGGCGGAGAAGTTTCCGAAGTACGGGCCGCAGTGGAAGAAACGGAAGGTTGAGGTTGAGAAGGGGAAGGTTGAGGTTGAGAAAGAGGAGGTTGAGAAGGGGAAGGTTGAGGTTGAGAAGGTGGATGAAGTTGTGAAAACGGAGGAGGTGAAAGATGAGAGTACCCCTGTCGTGGCTGAATGATTTCGTCAAGATCGACGATATCGAACCGAAGGAGCTGGCCGAGAAGCTGACCCGCGCGGGTCTGCAGGTGGAGGCCGTCGAGACCATTGGCGCCGAACCGCTTTCCGAGCTTATCGTGGTTGCCGAGGTCCTCGAATGCGAGGCGCATCCGAACAGCGACCATCTGCATGTCTGCAAGGTGACCGACGGCAAGGAGACCTTTCAGGTTGTCTGCGGTGCGCCGAATATGCGCTTGGGGATCAAGACCGCCTTTGCAAAGATTGGCGCGGCGATTCCCGCCTTCCTCGACAAGAACGGCAAGCCCGAGAAGATCAAGAAGGGCAAGCTCCGCGGCGTCGAGTCGTTCGGCATGTGCTGCTCGGAGAAGGAATTGCAGATCGGCGAGGGTAATGACGGCATTATCGAGTATCCCGCCGAGACGCCGACGGGCGCTTGCGTCCGTGATCTCGCCGGGCTTCAGAAGCCCGAGGTCGTCTTCGACATCGAAGTCACCTGGAACCGCCCCGACGCGCTTTCGATCCTGGGCGTCGCCCGTGAGTATTCGGCGATTCTCTGCCGCGAGCTGAAGCTTCCCGCGGTGGACTTCACCGAGACGGCGGTGAAGGTGGAGGACGAGGTGAAGGTTTCGGTGCTCGATCCCGTCAGGTGCCCGCGTTATACCGCGCGAGTCGTCACTAAGGTGAACGACGGCCCGTCGCCCGAGTTGATGGCGAAGCGCCTGGAGCTCTGCGGGGTCCGCTCGCTGGGGCTCTGCGTCGATGTCACGAACTACGTGATGCTCGAACTCGGCCAGCCGATGCACGCTTTTGACTACACGAAGCTTGCCAATCGCGAGATCGTCGTCCGTCCCGCCAAGGAGGGCGAGAAGATGAAGACCCTCGACGGGGTCGAACGCGCGCTCGATCCCTCGATGCTGGTCATCGCCGATGCCGAGCGGGCGAACGCCGTCGCCGGCGTCATGGGCGGCGAAGAGAGCGAAATCGCCGCGGGAACGAAGAGCGTCTTGCTTGAATCGGCGCTTTTCGAGCCCGCCTCCACCAAGTTCACCGCTTCGAAGCTGAATCTCGCCTCGGAGTCGTCCTACCGTTACATCCGCGGCGTCGATAAGGATCTCGCCGACTTCGCCTCCCGCCGTGCGGCGCACTTGCTGCAGCGGTACGGCGCGGCGGAAATCGCCGCCGGGATTATCGACGTGGATAACCGTCCGCAGCCGCTCAATCCCGATGTCACCCTCGATTTCGAGCGCGCGCGCCAGCTTATC
Source organism: Kiritimatiellia bacterium (assembly GCA_045641645.1). Taxonomy (GTDB): domain Bacteria; phylum Verrucomicrobiota; class Kiritimatiellia; order RFP12; family UBA1067; genus UBA1067. Next base: position 8,985 of record JAZUHK010000052.1, on the reverse strand, counting down.
GGCATCCCCGTCGGGAACGATGCGATGGTCTTCATCCTTCATCGCCTCGGGCTTAAGCCACGGCACAATTCCACTCATTACGCCGCCGCCTCCTCTGAGACCTTCGGGGTCCCCAGCTGGCGTTGGGATCTGTCGCTGGAAGCAGATCTCGTCGAGGAGATCGCTCGCATCTACGGGCTGGACAACATCCCCGACGCCATGCCCACGGCGCCGGCAGTTTCGGCGCTTGACGACCGTCCGTTCCGCGCCAAGGCGCGGGTGCGCGAGGTGATGCTGGGGCTTGGCTTCACCGAGGCGATGCACTATTCGTTTCTTTCCGAGAAGGAGCTTGCCGATTTCGACCCCCGTCCTGAAACGAAGGCGCGGCGGCTGGCCATCCCCGATCCCGTGTCGGCGGAATACGGCGTCATGCGCGATTCGCTCCTGCCGCAGCTGATGGGTTCTTTGGGGCACAATGCCGCGCGGCAGATCGAAGAGGCCCGGCTCTTTGAACTGGGCAAGGTCTTCTTTACAGCTCCCGCCACCGGCGAGCGGCCTCTGATTCCTTGCGAAAAGGAAATGCTTTCATTCGGGTTCGTGGGTCCGGTCGGCCGCGAGGCGCTTCGTCGCCGTGCGCCGCTCGGTGAGGAGGAGGCGGTTCTGTGGATGAAAGGCGCGGTGGAGGAACTGGTGGCCAAGTTGCACGCCGGTCACCTTGAATTCGCCCCGGCGGAACACCCGGCTTTCGCCGCGGCACTCGCCGTGAAGCTGAACGGCAAGGCAATCGGCGTTCTCGGCGCTCTTTCGGCCAAGCGGCGCCATCCCTATCGGCTGACGACGCAGATGGTTCTGTGCGAGCTGGAGCTCAAGATGCTCCTCAAGCACACCGACGAGCTCGCCCGCGTCACGCCCGTGCCGACCTTTCCGCTGGTGCGGCGCGATATCGCGCTCAAGGCCGCGAAGGAGGTCACGAACGCCGCGATCGAGGCGGTCATCCGCCGGAACGGCGGCAAGGAACTCGTCAGCATCGATCTTTTTGACGTTTTCAAGGATTCCCGTGCCTATTCGCTGGCGTTCCGCTCGGCCGAGCGGACGCTCACGGACGAGGAGGTGGGGGGCATCTTCCAGCGGATCGTCGAAGCCCTCAAGGCGACCGCCGGCATCGAAGTGAGGGAAGGTTGATTTTTTCAGGGCGTGGGTCCTGGGTTGCACGCGGATTAAGCAGAAATTTCTTCGACCGACATTTGAATAGGAGGCCGTCAGGCCTCACATTTGGAACGACGGGTTCCGGGGATTCTGCGTTACGGCAATCTGGGGCTTTTTCTAAAAGTCGAAGGAGGCGGTTAAGATGAACAAGATGGCAGTCGGGCTCAATCGCGATCTCGGAGAGGCGGCGAAGTTCCTGTCCGCTGCGGGCAAGCGCATGTACTTCCCCTATGGCGGCATTCTCGGCCAGGGAGCCGAGGCCAAGGCCTGCGCGACCAATGCCACCATCGGCATGGCGTTCGAGGAGGACGGTTCGCCGCTGGTAATGGACTGTTTCCAGAAGGGGCTGAACCTCGACAAGAAGGCGTTCCTCTACGCGGGCAGCTTCGGGCTCCCCGTTCTGCGCGAACAGTGGAAGGCAATGGAGTTCAAGAAGAACCCTTCGCTCAAGGGGGTGGAATTCTCGTTGCCCGTGGTCACCAACGCGCTTACCCACGGACTGCGGATCACGGCGGAGCTTTTCGCCGACAGGACCGACGAACTGGTGGTGCCCGATCTCTTCTGGGATAACTACGAGCTGATTTTCCAGGAGGCGGTGGGATGCAGGGTCACGAAGTTCAACACCTTCCGAAAGGGTGCCTTCGATGCGGCCGCGCTCAAGTCGGCGCTGATGCGTCCGGGGGCGAAGAAGCTCCTTATTCTCAACTTCCCCAACAACCCCACTGGCTATACGGCCACCGTCGCCGACGCGAAGAAGATCGTCTCCGCCGTCGCCGCAGCCGCCCGGAAGGGAAAGAAGATCGTGGTCATTCTCGATGACGCCTACTTCGGGCTCGTTTACGAACGGGGCATTCACGGCGAATCGCTCTTCGCCGAGTTCGCCACCTTAAGCCGCAACGTTCTGGCCGTCAAGCTCGACGGGACGACGAAGGAGGACTACGTCTGGGGGCTTCGGGTCGGCTTCATCTCGTTCGCCTTCAAGGGCGCGACGGCCGCGCAGCTCAAGGCGCTGGAGGCGAAGGCGGCGGGCAATGTCAGGAGCTGCGTCTCCAATATCACCTCGGTGGGGCAGAAGCTCGCCATCGCCGCGTTCGCCGACAAGGGCTATGCGCGTGAAAAGCGGGAGAAGTACGCAGTCCTCAAGGCGCGTTATCAGGAGATCCGCAAGATCCTTAGGGACCATCCCGAATATCGGAAGAACTTTGAGCCCATGCCTTTCAACAGCGGCTACTTCATGTGCGTGAAGCCCATCGGCGTCGAGGCCGAGCAGGTGCGCAAGCATCTGATCGCGAAGTACTCGACGGGAACGATCGTCCTTTCGGGGCTCATCCGCCTTGCGTTTTCCACCATTCCCAAGGCGAAGCTCGCCAAGCTCTTCGCCGACGTCAACGCCGCCATCGCGGACCTTCGCCAATGAAAAAGGCCGTCTTGCTCGCCGTCCTGTCGTTGACGTTCGCCTCCTCGGCCGCCTGGGAGAAGGTGGGCACCTTGCAGCTAGCGGGTGCGGAGGCGGTTTCCGCGGCGGCGGCGGAACTCGGGGGCTTCACCGGCAATCCGCTCGTGGGGATGATGATCGCCACCAAGGCCGCGCAGCTTTCTCCGTTTGCCGATTTCTTCGGCCCGGCGCGGGCGGGTGCGGCGGTGCTTTTCCCGATTTTCGTCGAGCAGGGCAAGGCGTTCCGGACGCCGGCCGAACTCCTCGCCAGCTGGGAATACGCCGTGCTCTATCCGCTTGCCGAGGATCGCACGGCGTTGCTGAAGCGGCATCCGGGTGCGGTGGAGACCAACGGGCTTTGGCGCGTGCGGATGGACGATGACGACTTCGACGACGACATCGACGATTCGGCCGACTACGCCGAGGACGAGGTGACTTACAACTATATCGCCTTTTCCGCCGACGGGAAGTGGGCGGCGATGAGTGATAAGCCCGAGCAGGTGCGCCTGGCGCTCGGGGAAGTGCAGGCGGCCGAGAAGCCGATGGGCGGCGACCTCGTGCGCGTGCGGTTGCTGGCCGAGGGGGTGGAGGTGCTGAAGGGCTGGTGCGAAAAGACGCTGTCCGCCGCCACGGACGACCGGGCGCGTGCCAACCTGCGGCGGAACGTGACGCTCCTGGGGAATGTGCAGGGAGGGGCTTTCTCGCTGGCGGTCGGGGCGAAGGGCATTGATGTCAAGGGTGCGCTCCGGCTGAAGGGAGGGACGGCAGCGGCGGTTTTGGGCAAGACAGCGCTTGAATCCGATGCGCTCGGCTTTGCCGCCACCAATGCGGTGGTGGCGCAGGCGCTGGCGGCGAACGCGCCGTTCGGGCTGATGTTCGATGCCGATGTGGATTTTTCGGATCTTAACGAGGCCAAGCTCCCGGGCGGAATGAAGGATCTGCCGGTCGATCTCCGCTCCTTCCGTCTGCGTGTCGCTTCCGAAAAGGGGAAGTTTCCGTTGCTGATCGAGGGGGTTGAGAAGGATGCGGTGACGAAGCCGTCGCTCGCCGCGCGATTCGCCAAGACCCTGCCGGAGCTTTCGGGAAAGCCGCTTTTCTCCGCTTCGGCGGTGGCGCTCGTTCCGGCCATCGCCGCGATTCTGCCCGAGTATCTTTCCAAGCTCTCGCGTACCGAGCGGATGGTGGTGGGTACGTCGATGAAACTCCTGCCCAAGAATTCGCAGACGGCGGTCGCCGCCGGCGCTTGGCGCGAAAAGGACGTCCTGCGGCTGCTCCTGCGCCTGCCGGCTGACGAGATCCGGGCGATCTGTCTCGTCGTCGGGGCGACGATGGCCCAGGCGGAATTGCGGATGCGGGGCATTGGCGGCGGCGCCGCTCCGGCTGAAAATGAAGATTGAGGCACTGGCGAAAATCAACTTGACGCTTGAGGTCTTCGGCCTCAGACCGGACGGCTATCACGGCTTGCGGAGCGTGGTGATGCCGATTTCGCTCGGCGACGAGCTGGAAATCGAGGATGCGCTGGCGCTTACGAGCGATACGGGCTATTCCGACGATCTCTGCCTCAAGGCGGCGAAGGTGCTGGAGCCGACGCGCGGCGCGGCGATTCACGTCGAAAAGCACATTCCTGCGGGCGGCGGGCTTGGCGGCGGCAGTGCCGATGCCGCGGCGACGCTCCTGGCGCTCAACGACGTGTGGGGGCTGATGCATACGCGCGCGGAGCTGGTGGAGCTCGCCGCGCAGGTGGGGAGCGACGTTCCTGCGCTCGTTCATGGCGGCGCGGTGGTGATGGAGGGGCGGGGCGAGAAGGTGCGCCCGCTCGAAACGGTGCGGCCTTTCGATCTCGTGCTCGTCAATCCTGGCGTTCACACTTCGACCGCGGCGGTTTACCGCGAAGCTACCTCGCGCACCGAGATCGATTCGCTTGTGCTCGGCAATATGCTTTCCGCACTCGCGGCGGGCGACCGCGCGCGGATCGCGGCGGCACTGCAGAACGACCTGACGGCGCCGGCGGTTCGGCTGCATCCGGAAATTGGCGCGCTTCTCGCCGAACTTCGCGCTACGGAGGAGGTTTTGGGTGCCTCCATGACTGGGAGCGGTTCGACGGTCTTCGGCATCGTCACGGATGCGGATGCGGCGCGGCGGATTGCCGTACAATTCGAGAACCGCGGTTTTTTGGCCTTGGCGGCCGTCACGCGCGGCTGATTTTTGCTATAATATCCTGAATTCCACTTGTCCCGTGGTGTAGTGGCCGCACAGGGGTTTTTGATACCCTTAGTCCTGGTTCGAACCCAGGCGGGACAACCATCTTTAAGGACGAGGTCAATTATGAGCGAAAAGATCGTTATGCAGGACGGGAAACTTCAGGTTCCCGAGAACCCCATTATTCCTTTCATTGAGGGCGACGGCACGGGTCCCGACATCACGCGCGCGGCGATGACCGTGTGGAATGCCGCGGTGGAGAAGGCCTATGGCGGCAAGCGGAAGATCGAGTGGATGGAAGTCCTCGCGGGCGAGAAGGCGTTTAAGCAGACGGGCGAGTGGCTTCCGCAGGCGACGCTCGATGCGTGTCGCGAGAATCTCGTCAGCATCAAGGGCCCCTTGACCACCCCGGTCGGCGGCGGCATCCGCTCCATCAACGTGGCGATGCGCCAGGAGCTCGATCTTTACGTGTGCCTGCGGCCCGTCCGCTACTTCAAGGGCGTGCCTTCCCCGGTGAAGCGCCCCGAGCTTACCGATATGGTGATCTTCCGCGAGAACACGGAGGACATCTACGCGGGCATCGAGTGGCTGCACGGGACGCCAGAGGTCGAGAAGGTGAAGGAATTCCTCCTCGGCGAGATGGGCGTCAAGAAGATCCGCTTCCCGAAGACGGCGTCGATTGGCATCAAGCCGGTCTCGCTCGAAGGAACGGAGCGGCTTGTGAAGGCGGCGCTCGACTATGCGGTCGCGAACGACCGCAAGTCGGTGACGCTCGTCCACAAGGGGAACATCCAGAAGTTCACCGAGGGTGCGTTCCGCGACTGGGGCTACAAGCTCGCGCAGCGCGAGTACGGCGCAACCTTGATCGACAAGGGGCCGTGGTGCGAGTTCAAGAATCCGAAGACGGGTAACACCATTGTGGTGAAGGATTGCATCTGCGATGCGTTCCTCCAGCAGATCCTCACGCGCCCCGCCGAGTACGACGTGATCGCCACTCTGAACCTCAATGGCGACTATGTTTCCGATGCGCTCGCGGCGACGGTGGGCGGTATCGGCATCGCGCCGGGCGCAAACATCAACTATCAGACGGGCGTCGCCGTCTTCGAGGCGACGCACGGGACGGCGCCGAAGTATGCGGGGCTCGACAAGGTGAACCCCGGCTCGCTCATCCTCTCCGGCGAGATGATGCTTCGCTACATGGGCTGGACCGAGGCGGCCGACAAGATCATCGCCGCGATGGACAAGGTGATTGCCGCCAAGACCGTGACCTACGATTTCGCCCGCCAGATGGAGGGCGCCACCGAGGTGAAGTGCTCGGAGTTCGGTAACGCGCTCGCTGCGGCAATGTGATTTTCGGAGCAGGGTTCGGCATGTCGGAAGGCGTAGGAATCGTTGAGCTTAAAAAGCGCAAGCTGACGCTCCCGGAAGGGGGCTTCAAGCTGGCGTACGGCGGCGTTCTTAAGGAAATCGAGGTTGCCTACGAGGAATGCGGGGCGCCACATGACGGCTATAACGCCATCTACATCTGCCATGCGCTCACCGGGGATGCGCATGTGGCGGGCCAGAAACCCGGCGAGGAGAAGCCGAGCGGCTGGTGGGAGGGGATGGTCGGCCCCGGGCGGGCGATCGACACCAATCGGTACCATGTCATTTGCGCGAACGTCCTCGGCGGGTGCAGCGGGACGACGGGGCCGATGTCGATAAACCCCGAAACCGGCAGGCCTTACGGATCAAGTTTCCCGCAATATACTTTTGATGACGCCGTCGATGTCTTCCGGATGCTCCTCAAGGAGCTCGGGGTCAAGAAGCTCGCGGCCCTGATCGGCGGCAGCTACGGCGGACTGCAGGTCGTCAACTGGATGACGCGCTACCCCGACGAGATGGAGAAGGTCTGCCTCATCGCGACGAGTGCGGAGCTGAACACGCAGGCGATTGCGCTGAGCGTGATGAGCCGCAATTCCATCACGGACGATCCGAACTGGAAGGGCGGCGACTATTACGAGGACGCGCCGGCCTGCGGACAGGGGCCGCGCGCGGGGCTCGCCACCGCCCGGCAGCTCGCGCACATCACCTATCTTTCGCGCGAGCTCCTGCAGAAGAAGTTCGAGCGCAATCTCCAGCGGAACTTCGTGGAGGCGCCTGCCGCCGAGCGCGCCGAACGCGACCGGCTTTTCAAGACCTATTTTCAGATCGAGAGCTATCTCGACTATCAGGCGATGAAGTTCCTGCGGCGCTTCGACGCCAACAGCTACCTGCACATCAACCGTTCGATGGATCTCTTCAGTCCGGCCGACCGCTTCGGCCCGCTGGATGCGGCGTTCGCACGGGTGAACGCCAAGGTGCTCGTCGTCTCGTATCGCGGCGACATCCTCTTCCCGTGGTGGCAGTCGAAGGAGATCGTCGCCTCGCTCATGAAGGCCCGGAAGTCCGTCTCCTACTGCCATCTCGAAAGCGGCACGGGGCACGATTCGTTCCTCACCGACATCGACGATCTCTCGAAGCTCGTCGGCGGCTTCCTCGGCAAGCGCGAGGTCAAGGTCATGAAGTGGCAGGAGCGGCTTCATCGCGGCGTTCTTTCGATGATCGGGAAAAACGCGCATGTCGTCGATATCGGCTGCGGCGACGGCACCTTGCTCAACGTCCTCAGGGCGAAGAAGGGCGTGAAGGGCGACGGCATCGATATCGAAGTCGAGCGCATCGAAGAAGCGCTCGCGGATGGACATGACATGTTCTGGGACGACGCCGACGACGGGTTGGAGACCTTCCCGGATCAGCATTACGACACGGCGATCGTCTCGGACACCTTGCAGGAGGTGAAGAATCCGCGTGGCGTTTTGCGGGAGGCCCTGCGCATCGCGAAGGAGGCGGTGGTCACGTTCCCGAATTTCGCGGCGTATCGCATTCGCCTCACGCTGGCGTTCACGGGGCGGCTCCCTGTCTCGAAGCAGCTGCCGTTCGAGTGGTACGATACGCCGAACATCCACTGCATCACCCTCAAGGACTTCAAGGCGCCTTGCGACAAGGAGGGCTACGAGATTAAGGAGGTGAAGGCCGAGTCGCGCCATCTCCTCGGCAAGCTGCTCCTCTTCCTCGGGTTCAAGAACCTCGGCGCCTCGAAGATCATCGCCCGTATCGCGAGGAAACGCACATGACCTTGCCGCAGAGAATCGCGCTGATTGTGAAGCGGGGCTTGGCGCTCCTTCATCCGTGCGTCTATGGGGAGCTCGGCTCGAAGGATCTGGCGGCCGAGATCGCCGCGGAGTTGGAGAAGGAAATCGTGATGCTGATGCCGGGGGCCGACGCGAAGGCGATAGTCGCGAATTTCGTCGCGCGGCTCCCGGAGGTGAAGCGGCTCGTGGAGACCGATGTGCAGGCGGCCTACGAGGGCGACCCGGCGGCGACGAGTCCCATGGAGGTGGTGATGGCGTATCCTGGGCTTTACGCGGTGACGATCCACCGGCTTGCGCACGAGCTCTACAACCTGAAGGTGCCGATCGTCCCGCGCATCATGTCGGAACTCGCGCATTCGAAAACTGGTATCGACATTCATCCGGGCGCGACGATCGGCGAACGCTTCTTCATCGACCACGGCACGGGCGTCGTCGTGGGCGAGACGACCGTCATCGGCAAGAACGTCAAGCTCTACCAGGGCGTGACGCTGGGCGCGCTGTCGTTCCCGAAGGACGAGAAGACGGGCATGCTGATGAAGGGACACAAGCGCCATCCGAACGTCGAGGACAACGTCGTCATCTACGCCGGCGCGACGATTCTCGGGGGCGACACGACGATCGGGCACGACTCCGAGATCGGCGGCAACGTGTGGCTGATGGATTCCATTCCACCGTTCTCGCGCGTCTACAACCAGACGCCCTTCCCGCGTGTGAAGACGAGACAAGGATGAAACGTTCAAGGTTAAGGCTTTGAATTCAAGCAAGAAAGGGGATACGAAATGATGAAGAAGATGCTGATTGTTGCGCTGGCGCTGGTGTCGGCGTCGACGTTTGCCGGTGGCCATCGCGCCGGAAGGGTCTTGGGTGGATTTGTACGCGGCCTGCTGGGGGGCGACCCGCCGCCGCCGCCACCGCCGCCTGTCGTGGTGCAGCAGCCGGTGGTGGTGCAGCAGCCCGTGGTGGTGCAGCAACCCGTTATTGCGCCGGCTCCTGTTG
>JAZUHK010000051.1:0-8165 GCA_045641645.1 Kiritimatiellia bacterium | reverse complement strand
CAAGAGATTCGCCGCCTTTTCCTGCGCAGACGGATAGAGGTCTTTTCCGCCAAAGGACTGATAGACCGCCCCAAGCGCAGATTTGAACGAGCCATCCTTCTCGTTTCCGAAGAGCGCCGAATCGGCCTTGAACTTCATCTGATCAATGAACGCACGGCAATCCGCGTAGGTAAGCTCCACCGACCGCGTCGAGGTTTTCGGCTTACCAATGCACTGATGGTCATAGTCGTCCAAGAGATCCAGCGCGGCAGAATACGTCTCAACCACATCCAGAATCTGTTCGGCGTCAAGACTATTCGATACTCGTTTCATCACCTCAACCGCTTGCCCGAGTTGCAGAAGCCGCTTCTTGTTAATGGCAGCGCCTTTGACGATATAGTCCTTCAGAACCTTTGTCGCCCATCGACGGAACTCAACGCCACGCGGCGAATGAACCCGATAGCCGACAGAAATGACGACATCAAGGTTATAGCAAGCAATCTCATGGTGTTGTACTTTATCCGACATCGCGCCATGCCGAGTGGTATGTGCAAAATTTGCACATACCACTTTAGGATCAATTTCACCCTCTTCTATGGCATTTTTGATATGTTTTGCAATGACAGTTCGATCTTTTCCGAACAGTTCCGCCATCTGTTGCTGCGAAAGCCAAACGGTTTCGTTCTCAATAGGAACCGGAAACGTGATAACTCCATCACTTGATTGAAATAACTCTAGTTTGTACTCCATCTTTCGTCCTTTCTTACTAGTTATGCATTTTTTGCATAACTAGTCATTACAGATACTTCTTCGCCGTGTTGCGGGCGACCTTCAAGGCCTCGGCCGCCCTGGATAAATTCTGACCGTACTTGTCGTAAACCCTGCGGACATGGATGCGGATTGCCGCCTCAAGCTCGTCTGGCAAAGTGCCCGACCGCAGTCGAGACCTTCTCCTCCCCATTGCGAAAGCCGCGGTTCGTAATCCGCAATTTCCCGTTGATTAGGGCATAGGTCGCTGTCACGTTGTCGAGGTCGCGCTCAAACCACTTCGGCAGGCGCGCGATCTCGTGCCAGACGCCCATGTAGCGCGCCGCCTCGAAACCCTTCACGACCGGAATGTCCCGTGACGACTTGCCAGCCGCACAGCCCATGAACGCGACCGCAAGAACTGTCGTCGATCATCACCGCGGCAATCGTGCCGCGCACATCAAAATTGTAGCACTTCATCTTACGCCTCCTTGCTTTTACTGCGCCAACGACATTGCTTACCCTTGCATCATCGCACGGACATCTCCGTCAACCGAACCGATGCCGCACAACCCGAACCGCTCCATCAGCACCTGCACGACATTCGGCGAGAGAAACGCCGGCAAGGTCGGCCCGATCCGAATGTTGCGGAAGCCGAGGGACAGGAGTGCCAGCAGAACGGCGACTGCCTTCTGCTCGTACCAGGCAATGTCAAAGGCCAGCGGCAAATCGTTTACGTCCTTGAGCTCAAACGCGTCCCGAAGCGCGATGGCAATGCGCGCAAGCGAATAGGCGTCGTTGCACTGCCCGGCGTCGAGGACCCGCGGAATGCCGTCGATGTCACCCTTCACCTCCTTGATGTAGCGATACTTGGCGCACCCAGCCGTGAGAATGACCGCATCGTTCGGCAGAGCCATCGCGACCCGCGTATAGTAATCGCGCGTCGCGTGACGGCCGTCACATCCCGCCATCACGACGAACCGGCGAATCCGTCCCGCCTTGACCGCATCGAGGATCTTGTCCTTAAGCGCCAGCACCTGGTCATGCGCAAAGCCGCCGACGATCTCGCCCGTCTCAATCTCCTGCGGCGGCGGACACCGCTTCGCGCATTCGATGACCGACGTGAAGTCCTTGGGACAGCCGTCAACGCGATCGGAGATGTGCGGCACGCCAGGATAGCCGACGACCCCCGTAGTGAAGATGCGATCGCGATAGGCGTCCGCCACCGGCACGATGCAGTTCGTTGTCATTAGAATCGCGCCGTTAAACGTCGTGAAATCACGCTGCTGACGGTGCCAGGCACCGCCATAGTTGCCCTTCAGGTGCGGATACTTGCGCAGCTTCGGATAGTAATGGGCCGGCAGCATCTCGCCATGCGTATAGACGTCGACGCCGGCATCCTTCGTCTGCTCGAGGAGCTCCTCAAGATCGCGCAGGTCGTGCCCCGAGACCAGGATTCCCGGACGCGTCCCCACGCCAAGCTTCACATGCGCGACCGTCGGACTGCCGTACGACGAGGTATTCGCCGCGTCCAGCAACGCCATCGCGTTCGCGGCCTGTGCGCCGCAATCGAGGACTAGCTGCGTCAACTCGTCGGCCGTCGCCCGACGGCGAATCGTCTTGAGCGCCTCCAAAATGAAGCCGTAGATCCTCTCGTTCTCCTGTCCGAGCATCGCCGCATGATGGCAATAGGCCGCAATGCCCTTAAGTCCGAAAAGCGTCAGCTCCTTGAGACTCCGCAGGTCGGCGTCGCCGTCGCCGAACGCCCTGGACTTCTTGATGACAGGATGCCGCCCTAAGCGGCGCTCGGCCTCGGCAATCGTTTCGCGTAGCCGCTCCTCGTCGAAGTTCGCGTTCGTGAGTGTCATGAAGAGCGCCCCGGTCACGAAGCGTCCCAGTTCCCTGGTCGGCTTCTTCTCCGCGGCAAGGTCCTCCAGACGCGCCAGCAGCTCGTCCATAAGCCGCGCCGCGACCGGACACTTGCCGCAAACGCCGACTCGCGTGCAGGCGACGTTCCCCGCCGTCTCCTGGCACTGACGGCAATACATTGCATTGACTTCGTTCTTGTTCATAGTGCACCTCGTTTCGTTTGGACGGAAGAGCCCATCTCTCCCGACGGCGCATAGAATGCACTATTTTCTTGCTTTTGTATGTTGGAAAAACAACGGAAATGAAAATAACCTAAATGCGGTCCGCAAGCGCAAAATGACTCACGATAAATCAAACCTTTGGATGTACGAACCGCCCACGATTCAGAACTCGGCCGCAAGACGGCAGCCCGAGATGGCGATGAAGCCGTTGAACTGTAAGTCTTGCGCTAGGCCTCGGTGAAATAATCGTAGGAAAATCAAAAACTATAAAACCAAAAAAGCACGGGGCATATCCCGCGCTCTCTGTTTGTAACGAAGCTTGGCGGCTCTCAAGAGATACGAAATTTCGTGATTGTCTACAGCGTTATGTATCTTCCTGTGGAGGTTCTCCATTTCTCTCCACATTCTCTACCCGTGCAAGCCCCCGAAGGTTCGTATCTGTTATGACCGAGCAAACGATAAGTCCAACTCCCTGATTGGCTTAAGAGACAACCGGTTTTCAATACCGCTAACCCTTTTTCTCCAATCGCGATTTCGTACCTATGCTTTGCTGTGCGGTTGTATATCATAATTCTCTGCAAGGTGACGAAGAACCACGGCGAGTGACTCTCTCAGCACTGCGCGGAAATCATACCAAGAACAAGGGCCCGGCGCGATGCCGGGCCCTTGCGTTCGCATCAGATGATGCGCCTTCGCTTATTCGCCGTAAACGAGCGTGGTCTGAGAACCGACGATGCCGAGGATATTCCTCGTCTTGTAGTCAACGTGATGGATCTTCTTGATGCCGCCGTTCTCCATGGCCGCCTTGATCGAGCAATCGCCCTCGGTAAAGAGGATGATTCCAGAGGCCGTCGCCTCACCGACCTTGGCCGGCTTGACGCTATTGTCAACGAAGGCCGTATCGGGGCTGCCGACATTCAGGGTGAGCGGCGAAGCCATATTGCACGGTCCCGGCATAATGCAACCCGTCATCGTCATTCCGAGTCCGACAATCGCCGCACCAATCATGAGTTTCTTCATTTTCCCATTCTCCTTTTTTGTATTTAAGCCGCCAGAGGAATTCCAGAGGCCAAATTCATCGTGCGCTATCACATCCCGAGGATGCGACGCTTCTCGTCCTTGCGGATTTCCTGCTCGTCCGCCCAGATGATCTCACCGGTGCGGAGGTCCTTCAGGTTCAAGTTGAACTTGTAGTAGCGATCCGTCGTCTTCGAGAATGTGATGTTCATCCAGTTCTCGGATGCATCATCGACACTCTGGCGCATCTCGGAAAGCTCGCCGTAGAGGTACATCTGCGCAGCGGACTGCTGCCCCGCACGAACGGCTTTCCGCTGATCAGTCAGGGCGTTACGCGCTTGGTCGTTCATCATCTGGAGATCGTCCGCCGGCGTCGTCCGATCCACGAAGCGGAAAAGCCGCGAACGGATCAGCTTCGTACGGATCGACGAAGTGATCATGTTCATGTCGATATGCATCGTCGAACGGTTCTTGATGCCGGTGATGTCGAGGACGGGCTTGTTCCCGCCGACCTCCTTGATCACGTCGGCATCGGTGATCATCGAATCGACCATCTTCTCGACCGTCCGGCGGACATCCTGCGGCTCCAGGGCCGAGCTCATCGCCTGCCGGTCAAGCTGGGTTTCGCGGGCGGTCGTCGCGCATCCGCACAGAATCGCCGCAGCGGCGGCACCGATTAACAACTGAACTTTCATTGTCGATGTCCTTTCTTATGAGTACACGTCAAAACGGCCAAAGTACCGGCTTGGTGCTGTCGCTGAAGCGGAGCTGAAGCTTCGCCTTCACCCCCTTCGCGTTCGGCGCAACCCCGGTCATCGTGCAGGTATCGTGCCCGTCAAGCACATAAGCCCGATAGGACTTGCCGTCAGGATCGATCTCCATGCCATCGGCATCGTACCAGACCATCCGGCCCTGGAAAGAAAGCTGCTTATCCGTCGTGGACTCCAACGAAACCGTCGCTCGGCGGATGCCTTCCGTGACCTCGCTGAAAGACACGTTTGTGACCTTGAGGCGGTTGGCGAGACGCATGTTGTCCTCGCGAACCGTCGATTCTCCCGACTCCAGATCGACGAGAACCCGGGTTCCGGAAGTATTGACGCAACCAACAAGACCTGCGGTGCAAAGGAGCGAACAGAGGAGCGAACGAGTTTTCATAGCATGAATCCTTTAATTTTTACCTATTATAGCACATTGATGACGGAGTCCGCCACCGCAATTTGAAACCCACAGGAGCTTCGTCTCTCCTGCCGCCAGCGAAACCGGCACCGTCGAGGTGTTGCCGTCGACCGTCACGCCGAACTGGTACTCACCGGGCGCCATATCGCCATCGCACCAGACATACTGCGCCTCGGGGAGCGTCACCCAGGAACGGGTATCCGCACTGCGAGCGCAGACCATGAGGAGATTCGCGACTTCCGCGCCCAATTTCACGTAATTGTTGCCACTGGCGCGGGCGGCGGCCTGGATACCGACATTCACCGCCGCACGGGTGACATTGCGCGTAATGACGCCCGGCATCGCCTCGCTCAACGTCCGCCCGGCGAGCGAACGGACATTTAGCCCGAGTGCCGCCGGAGTCGCCCCCTGCGATCCGGCGAACAGAACCGACCGCGGCACATAGGCGCCAACATCCTGATAGGTCGGAATGTCAATCGACATCGTCGCGTAGATCCGCAGCGGAATCTTAAGCGCAGCGCGGCGCGGCACGAACCCGTCCTCGAAGATGACGACCAGCTTCGACTTCGACGCCGTCGGTGTGCGCGATCCCGTGTCGGCGCGTTGCATGTCCGTCTCGAAGAACGGATTCCCCGCCCCGGTCGTTCCCGCACGACGGTAGGACTGCGCCGCCCCTTCCCAGTCACCGTCCGCTTCCAGGAGGATGCCTGTGAGCCACCAGAGAACCGGGTTCTCCCAGGAGTTGCGGGTCGCGGCGATCATCTCGTTGAGCGCTTGGCTCTGCTCTCCGACAATGCGATCCACCTCGCCTTTCGTCTTCTCCTGATCCCCCTTGCCTCCGGTCTCCACTCGCTTCTTCAGATCCGCCCCGTATTCGTCGCCTAACTTGTCCTGCACATAGGCAGCAAGCCGTGCATCAACGAGCGCATCCTCGCGCCTCCCGTTCAGGAGTTGCGCCAGAATGCCGTATTCAAGGGCGAGATTGATCTCGTAGGGGGAGAGGTAGTACTCGATCGACCAGTCGTCCGTCACCGTGGCGGCCATGGCCGTACCGGCGGCATCGCCGAGCTTGATGACCGGATCCTTCTCCTGATGGTCGATCGCCGCGTCGATCGCCTTGCGGAAGCAGGCCTCCGCGAGCGTATTGCTGCCCGCGAGCATTGAGATGCGCCCGGTCTCAACGGTCCCGAGCCGCGACGAACGGCCCGAGTCCGCCAGGTCCTCGCTCCACTTCAAGGCGGACGCCGCGTCACCGCGCCCGATGGCGGCAACGGCGTTCGCGGCGCCTTGGTCATAGGACAGGCATCCCGCCAGAAGCAGGCAAAGCGCCGCAGATGCTGCAAGGCGGAAGTCCACGATCAGTCCGAAATCTTAATCCGACGGCCGTCGCGCCCGGCTCCGACGGCCGGATCACGCCAATTGGTCGTATCGACATTGACCTTAACCCCGCGCTGAAACGCCGCTTCGCCGTAGCGCTTTGCGACATCGGCGCGAATCGCCTCGGCCGAACCCCACTTGGCGAGGCCGGCTTCGCTCAACTCCATCGCCACATCGAGCTGCATGCCGGCGACGATATTGACCGTCGCCGTGTAGTCCTGCATCCACTGACGCGTGATCTTGATCTGATGGAGTCCGGGAGCCGCGCGGAATTCGCCGGGGCAAGACCCGATCACCGCTCCGTCCAACTCAACCGTCGCGCCACCGACGACCTTGCGGAGTTCCGCGAGGAGCTCACCCTTCGTCCCCTTCGTCTGCGATTCGAGTTCCGTCACCACCTTGTCGGTCGAGGTCGTCACCTTGAACGCCACGAGCGCCGCCGCGGCCGCCGCCGGCGCACGCCACTTGAGCGCGTTCTCGGCGATCTGATCCGTCGCGTCCTCCACCCATCGGTCAAGCAGGATGTTGTAGTAGTTCATCGGGTCGTTCCCCTCCTCATTCAGCACGGGGAAGGTGCTGGACCAGTTCGGCACGGACCCGACAGTACGGCCCGTCGCATCCATCACCTTGATGGTCGTCCTGAGGGTAAAGACCGTATTGTTCTGCCCGTTCAGCTTCCGCTTCATCGTCGACGCCCCGACCACGGACGCGGCGATGATATAGTCGCATCCGATCATCCGCGCCACGTTCGGCACGCTACCGCCGGAGAAAACGCCGGAAACGAGCCCTTTTTTCTCCTCATCCGTCGTCACCTTGTACTTGCGGAACGTATCGGCGATCTGCGCCGAGTCGAGGATCTCCATGCCGTCCACCGCCGCGAGCGCCGCCGCAAGGCGGTCGCGGATGCCGTCAATCTCGTCGTCCATCGCCCTCTCTCGCGTCCGGTTCTGCACGAAGACCGCGACCTTCTTGACCGGGACCTCCCCCGCAGGCACCGGCGTGGCCGTACCCGAAGCGACATCCTGCGCACCGACGGCCATCGCCGCGCCCGCCAAAACCATTCCAATGATTTTCTTCATGTTTACTCTCCTTTGTTAAAACGCCCAGTTGACAATCGGGAGGAACGGATGGTCCATCCCGCTGACGACATTGACTACTCCGATCTGGAACCCGTTGCCGATGCGCGAGACGTTGACCGCCCCGATCTGAAGCCCGCAGAACTCATCGGTCACGTTGACGACGCCGACTTGAAGACCCTTCAGGACATCGGTCGCGTTCCAGACGCCGATTTCGAGGCCATAGACATCCCAGCTCCCCCACGGCAACGCCACGGGCCCCGTAAGCGTCAGCTTGACCGGCGTATAATTCGACATACACCCTGGTGCCGCCCCGGGATGCACGGTCTTAAGCGCCGCCTGTTCCGCAAGCGACACACAGGCGAACAACGCGAACGCCGCGCAAATCAGCTTCTTCATTTTGCAACCTCCTTTTGTAGGTTCGAGCATATTATAGCAAAACCGCCGCGTTTATGCGCGGCCGTTTTGGCGGTTTGGACGACCCTCACTTCCGGTTGCGGAAGTCCGGGAAGCGTCCGTCGCGGTAGTTCTGCGGCAGCGTCTTCGACAAGGCCGCGGCGACGCGGTACGCCTCGAGGTCGTCGTAGGTGTTCGCGATGACCTGCACGCCGATCGGCACGTTGCGGCTCGACAGCCCCGCCGGGACGTCCACGATCGGATAGGCGCTCATCATGTTCCACTGGAACGTCAGGCAGAAGCTGAG
>JAZUHK010000050.1:0-35888 GCA_045641645.1 Kiritimatiellia bacterium | reverse complement strand
CTTGTCGAACGCCGCCTTGTCATAAGGCGAAACCTGTCCCTTCGCCCGCACGACGCTGCGCGCGAAGCCCTTGAGGATCCAGTCGCTTTCCTTCGCGCGGCGGAGCATCGCCTCGGCCGATCCGTCGTCAACCGGCGCCTCGGCCTCGGGGGCCTCGTCGTCAGGCTGCGGCGGCTGGGGCTCCGGAGACGGCTGGGACGAATCGGCGGCTTCGGAATCGCCTTCGGAAAGCTCCTCTTCGGGTTCCTTCTTCTTGGCGATGAGCGAGAGCGAGAACGGCAGCGTCTCGTACGCCTCCTCGCCGTCCGGCCCCTTGCCGCGGTCAATGGAGACGACGGACGTCTCGGCGATCACCTTGCGGCACGCCGCGAGCGGATCGCCCGAGATGTACACGCCGCACATGTCGCGCTCGTTCTTGAGGTCCTCGGCCGGCGAGAACGACGGACTGTCCGCGAGGTCGTCGTCGGACACGGTCTCCTTGCCGCCGTCGGCCATGAGGTCGAAGAAGTTCGCCTGGGCGCTGGCGTTCTCCTTGGCCTTGCCCTGCGCCTTCTTGAGCGCATACTCGATGTTGTTGAAGAGCTTCGCCCGGTTGGGCTCGATCGTCGAGAAAGCCCCGACGCGCGTCAGGTTCTCGAGGACGCGCTTGTTGACGACGTTCTGCCCGGCAAGGCGCATGCAGAAATCGAGGAAACCCGTGTACGGACCGTTCGCCTCGCGTTCGGCAACGATGGCGTCCGCCGCCGCGCTGCCCACGCCCTTGATGCCAGAAAGCCCGTAGCGGATGCCCTTCGCGTCCGGCGTCGGCACGAAGCGCGAGCCCGATTCGTTCACGTCGGGAAGTTTCAGTTCAAGCCCCATCTCCTGCGCTTCGGCGACGAAGCCGGGGAGCTTGTCGAAATTGCCGATTTCCGACGAGATCTGCGCGCACATGAACTCGGCCGGGTAATGCGCCTTCAGGTAGCCCGTCTGATAGGCGACCCAGGCGTAGCAGACGGCATGGGACTTGTTGAACGCATAGGACGCAAACGCGCGCCAGTCGCTCCAGATCTTGTCGATCAGGATGCGCGCCTCGCTTTCGTCCGCCCACTTCCAGACGCGGAACTCCGGGTTCTTGAGGCAGCCGTCCTCGAACTTCACCTTCAGCTCCTCCATGACGGCGAGCTGTTTCTTGCCCATCGCCTTGCGAAGCTTGTCGGACATGCCGCGAGTGAAGCCCCCGAGAAGCCGCGACAGGAGCATCACCTGTTCCTGATAGACGCAGACGCCATAGGTGTCCCTCAGGTACTTCTCCATCAGCGGATGGTCGTACCTGATCTCCTCCTCGCCCTGCTTGCGGCGGACGAAGGTGGGGATGTAGTCCATCGGCCCCGGACGGTAGAGGGCGTTCATGGCGACGAGGTCGGTGAGCTTCTCGGGCTGGAGCGCGATGAGCCACTTCTTCATCCCGTCCGATTCGAACTGGAAAAGCCCCGTCGTCTCGCCGCGGCCGAAGAGCTCGTAGGTCTCCCGGTCGTCATCAGGGATCAGGTCGGGGTCGAGCTTGCCGTCCGCGCCCCACAACGCCTCGGGAACGCGCGGATTACGCGCGCCCAGAAGCTCCACGCATTCCTTCTCGACCGTGAGCGTCTTGAGCCCCAGGAAGTCCATCTTGAGGAGCCCCACCGGCTCCACGTAGTGCCCGTCGTACTGGGTGGTGAGGAGCGACTCGCCTTCGGTGGGCATCACCGGCAAGGTCTCGATGAGCGGATCGCGCGAGATGATGACGCCGCAGGCGTGGATGCCCGGCTGGCGCATGCCGCCTTCGAGACGCTTCGCCCGCTCCATCAGCAGATGGACGGTCGCGTCGGGCGAATTGAACGCCTCCACGAGCGGCGCGGAATAGTCGCCGTTCGGGTTGCCGTTCTTATCGGTCTTGCTCGTCGCCTTCTTGAAGGTGATCTTGGGCGTATCGGGCACGAGGCCCGCGAGCTTGTTGGTGTCGGCAAGCGGATAGTCCATCGCGCGCCCCACGTCCTTGATGACCGACTTCGCCGCCATCTGCCCGAAGGTGACGATGTGGGCGACATGATCCTGCCCGTACTTCTCGGTGACGTACTCCAGCACCTTCCCGCGCCCGGAGTCGTCGAAGTCCACGTCGATATCGGGCATCGATATGCGGTCGGGGTTGAGGAAGCGCTCGAAGAGGAGGTCGTATTTAAGCGGATCGACATTGGTGATGCCGAGCGCATACGCGACGGCGGCGCCCGCGGCCGAGCCGCGCCCCGGCCCCACCCAGACGCCCATTCTGCGCGCGGCGGAAATGTAGTCGTTGACGATCAGGAAGTAGCCGGGGAAGCCCATCGTCCGGATCGTCTCCAGCTCGAAGTCGATGCGTTCCTTGATTTCAGCTGGAATGGACAACTCCCGCTGTCCACCTCCACCTTCACCTCCACCTTCTCCCCTTCCCCAGCGGCGCCTTGCGCCGGCGTACACGAGCGACTGCAGATACTCGGCCTCGAACTGGATGCGGATGACCTTCTCGTAGCCGCCCAGCTTCGCGACGCGCCCCTCGGGATACATCGCCGCGAGCGTCGGCTCGTCGTACTTCCGCTTGAAGGACTCCTCCGTGCCGAACGATTCGGGAATCGGGAACTTCGGCATGATGGGATCGGAATTGAGTTCGTATTCCTCGATGCGGGCGGCCACTTCCTCGGTCGCGTCGATCACCTCGGGGTGATCGGCGAAGAGCGCGCGCATCTCCTCCTCGGTCTTGAAGTACTCCTGCCCCGTATAGACCATGCGGTCGGCGTCGGCCATCTTCTTCTGGGTGGAAAGCGCCAGGAGCACGTCGTGCGAATCGTCGTCCTCCCGGTCGAGGAAGTGGACGTCGTTCGTGGCGATGACGCGGATGCCGAGCTTCCTGCCGAGGGCCAGCATCCGCTCAGCCACCTTCTGCTGGCGGACGAGGAGCTCGCGCATCTCCAGCACCGTCTGCTCGGTGATCTGTTCCATCACCTGGCCGGTCGCGGGATCCTTCACGCACTTCGGCTGCTTGACCGTCGGATGCAGCATCACCTCCAGCGAATAGTCGTCGCCGAAGACCCGCTGGTACCAGCGGGCAACCTCCTCGGCCTTGGCGGGATTGTTGCCGCCGCGGAGCGAATCGTCGAGATAGTAGGCGACTTCGCCCGCGATGCACGCCGACGAGCAGTGCAGGCCCTCGTGATACTTTTCGAGCAGCGCGTGGTCGATGCGGGGATTGTAGTAGTAGCCGTTGATGTGCGCCTCGGAGATGAGCCGCACGAGATTATGGTACCCTACGAGGTTCTTCGCGTGCAGGCAGAGATGGAAACGCTTTTCCTTCAGATCCTTGTGCTGACGGAAGTATTCGTGACGCTCGCGGTAGTCGTGATCGACGACGTAGGCCTCGCAGCCGAGAATGGGCTTCACGCCCTGCCTGCGGGCAAGATCGTAAAACGCCTTGAGCGCGAAGAGATTGCCGTGGTCGGTGACGGCGACGGCCGGCATCCCCAGCTCCTTCGCGCGGTTGACGAGCCCCTCCAGCGAACACTGCCCGTCGAGAAGCGAGTAGGTGGTGTGAAGATGGAGGTGGACGAAGCCCATTTTCCGAACGCTCCCTACAGCCCCGCAAACGGATTGCAACTGAAGCCCCCCGCCCCGGCGGGCGCGAAGGTCGTGCGCGGCGAGCGCGCGGCCCGTCCGCCGCCGGATGCGCCCATGCCCGTTCCGCCGAAGACCGGCTTCGACTTCGCCGAAAGCGAAATGCGGCCACGCGCGCGATCGACACCGATCACCGTCACCGAGAGCCGGTCGCCCGCCTTCACCACGCTCTTCGGATCGCTCACGAAACTGTCCGAAAGCTCCGAGAGGTGGATGAGCCCGTCCTGATGGACGCCGATATCGACGAACGCGCCGAAGGCGGTGACATTCGTCACCACACCTTCGAGCTTCATCCCTTCCTTGACATCCTCGATCTTGGTGACGTCATCGCGGAACTTGGGCGGCTCGAAGACATCGCGCGGATCGCGCCCGGGCTTGACGAGTTCGGAAACGATGTCCTTCAGGGTCGGCTCGCCCACCTCGGGCATGATGTACTTCCGCACCTCGATCCGCTTGGCCGCGGCGGTGTTGCCGACGAGCGAGCGCACGTCCATGTCGAGATCCTTCGCCATCCGCGATACGAGCGCATAGCGCTCGGGGTGCACCGCCGATGCGTCCAACGGGTTCAGCCCGTCGCGAATGCGCAGGAAGCCCGCGCACTGCTCGAACGCCTTCTCCCCGAGCCCTTTCACCTTCTTGAGTTCCTCGCGCGAGCGGAACTTGCCGTTCGCGTCGCGATATTCGACAATCGCCTTCGCCAGTGCCGGCGTGATGCCGGAGACGCGCTCCAAAAGCGGGGCCGAGGCGGTATTGAGCTCCACTCCGACGCCGTTCACGCACGAGACCACCACTTCGTCCAGCTTCTTGCCGAGCGCCGGCTGCGAAACATCGTGCTGATACTGCCCCACGCCGATGGCCTTGGGATCGACCTTGACGAGTTCCGCCAGCGGATCCTGGAGCCGCCGGCCGATGGAAATGGCGCCGCGTACGGTGAGGTCGAGATCGGGAAACTCCTTGCGTGCGATTTCGGACGCCGAATAGACCGAGGCACCCGCCTCCGACACCGAGACAACGATCGGCGTAGGAATCTCAGGATGCTGCACCGCGAGCTTCTTGAGCGTTTCGCGCACGAAATCAAAGGTTTCGCGGCCGGCGGTGCCGTTGCCGACGGCGATCGCCTCGACATGGTATTTGGCGACGATCATCGCAATGGCCTTCGCGGCCTCCAGCGCCTTGAGCTGCGGGAAGATGACGGTCTTGCCGAGATACTTGCCGGTCGCGTCCATCATCGCCACCTTGCAACCCGTGCGGATCCCCGGGTCGATCGCCAGCACCGCCTTTTCGCCCAGCGGCGCGGCGAGCAGGAGATGACGGAGGTTCTCGCCGAAGACCTCGATTGCCGCGCGGTCGGCCTCGGCCTTCTTGTCCACCGTCACGTCGATTTCGCACGACGGCGCCAACAGCCGTTTATAGGCGTCTTCCGCGGCAAGCTGCAACTGGCCGAAGGCCGCCGCCGACACCTGCGGACGCGGCAGCTCCGCGCGGACAATCTCCAGCATCCGCTCGACGACCGGCTCCGCCTCCAGCGTGAGCTTAACCCACAAGACCCCCTCCTTCTGACCGCGGCGAATCGCGAGGTAGCGGTGCGAGGGAATGGTGGCAAGCGGTTCCTCGAAATCGTAGTACTG
Source organism: Kiritimatiellia bacterium (assembly GCA_045641645.1). GTDB lineage: Bacteria > Verrucomicrobiota > Kiritimatiellia > RFP12 > UBA1067 > UBA1067. The sequence goes on along the minus strand of JAZUHK010000050.1, from coordinate 30,597 downwards.
CTCGAACTTGGTGGGCTCCTTGGGCGCGGGCGCGGCCACTTCGCTGCGCACCTTCGCGTGCGCGGCAAAAGCGGCGCGCACCGCGCCGCGCACGTCGGCGAGGTCGGCGATGCGCTCGGCCAGGATGTCGCGCGCGTACTTGAGGTCCTCCTCGGACCCCTCGAACACCCGCCCTTCCCAGATCGCGTCCGCCAGCGGCTCAAAGCCCTTCTCCTTCGCCACCGTCGCGCGGGTCTTGCGCTTGGGCTTGTAGGGCTGGTAGATGTCCTCAAGCTTGGATTTCACATAGCAGAGGGCGATCTTCTTCGCGAGCTCCTCCGTGAGCTTGCCCTGCTCGTCGATGGTCTTGAGGATCGTCTCCTTGCGCGCCTCCAGCTCCGTGTAGTATTCGAGCCGGTCCTTGATCTTCCCGATCTGCACTTCGTCGAGGTTCCCGTGCGCCTCCTTGCGGTAACGGGCGATGAAGGGAATGGTGTTTCCTTCGGCAAGCAACTTCTCGACGGCGGCCACCTGCCGCGGATTCACTCCTACTTCCGTGACGACACGGGACAGACACTCAGCATTCATATCTTCTCGAAATTCCTTCTCTCGGTTCCGCCTCCGGCGGAACGGTCAACGGTTCAAGGGGACGGTCGTCGGCGTCCTTCGAACGCCAGGCGGCACTGTAAATCGGCAGGCCCTGTTCGCGGAACATCGTCTCGAACTCGGTCCAGACCTCCGGCGGCCGCGGCATCGGCTCGACGCGCTCGAAACGCGGATCCGCGGCGAAACATTCGAGGACGGTCTCGAAGTATTCGCGATGATCGGTCGCGAACTCGAGCTTCCCGCCGATTTCCAGCCGCTTCCAGAGGGCGTTCAGGAAGAGCGGTCCGAAGAGCCGGTGGGAACGATGCTTCTTCTTAGGCCACGGATCGGGAAAGAAGACATAGACCGTCCGCGCATGATGGGCGGGCAGAAGGTAATGGAAGGTGTAAAGCGCCTCCAGGCGCAGGATGCGCGCGTTGACGATGCCGCCGCGGCGGCATTTGCCGGCGAAGAGCCGCACGCGTTCGAGCATCCGCTCGATGCCCAGGAAATCGCATTCGGGATGCGCGGCGGCACGGGCGGCGAGAAACTTCCCCTTGCCGCAGCCGACTTCGATCTCCAGCGGCCGCGAGAGGTCGAAGGCAAGCGGCACGCAGGGGTCGCAGATTCTAATGACGGGATCAATCACTTCAACTGACATTATACCATATCCTCTCCGCCGCAAACCCGGGTCAGAACCCGGGCAGATTGAGCTGCCCGGAGACGCAGACCTTGCGCCCCTTGGAAAGCGTGCGGTCGGAAGTGTCGTAAACCACGAACTTAATGCCCTCGAAACGCTTCGAGAGCTCTTCGCGGATATAGTCGGAGACGCACTTCACGTTGCCCTTGTCATCGTCCGAAAACCCGATCGACACCGCCCGCGGCGAAGTGCCGCTGCGGCGGATCATGTGAAAGACGTGCTCGACGAAATCGCGGATGGCGAATTCCTTGGCGAGTTCCGGCTTCGCCGCGGTAGAGGCGGCGGCCAGCTTCTCCTGGTAGATCGGATCGGCCGCCATCCGCTCCTTGAAGCCCTGGTAGGTGACGGCCGAATAACGGCACATCGAAAGGTAATAGTCGAGCTCCTCGGCATCGGTGCCGAACTCCCCGTCCCCCACCCCGTCGATCCACTGGCGGTAGCCGCGCAGGTTCGACATCATCTCCGCGCGTTCGTCTTCGGTGAGCGCGTACTTGATGAAGAGCCGCACCGCCCGCTCGATCGTCTTCGGCGAATGGCCGCGCGCGGTGACGATCGCGAAGAGCCGCCCTTCCTTAAGCGTCTTCTTGAGCGCATTGTAGCTCGGCCCCGGCTTCTCCCCGTGCTCCACCTTTTCGAGCGCATCGAGCGTGTCGAGGATGAAGCAGTTGTTTTCGTCGGCCGCCTCGGACTCCGTCTTCGGATCTTCGAAATTCGCGAACGCCGCCGCCCAACCGCCCTCGGACGGCGGACGGTAGTGCGCCTCGTCCGCCCGCACCAGCGCGAAGGTGGAGGTCGAGACCTCCACCGGCCGCCACACGCCGTCCTCGTCCAGATGCTCCATCCTGATCTTCGTGGGCATATGCAGGATGTTGTCATCCCAGTCGAAGATGTAATACTTGAAGTCCCGGCCGGCGACTTCCTCGTTCACATAGGGAATACGCCTTTTCATACGACCTTCCCAATGAAATCAAAGCCGTCGGCGCGAACGATCCTGACGCGGACGAACTCGCCTACCGCGGCCGCGTGCGGACAGGCGCCCTTCAGGATGACGACCCCGTCCACGTCCGGCGCCTGCGAGGCGAGCCGGGCGACGCCGGGCGCCACCACCAGCGCCTTCTCGACCGTCCCCGTCAGCCGCCGCGCCTTCTCGCGCCAGATCGCGGCCCCCAGTTTCCGCACTTCGTCCGCCCGCGCCTCGGCTTCCGCCCGCGAAGGCCGACCGCGCAGCCCTGCGCCCTTCGTCCCCTTCTCGGGCGAATAGGCGAAAGCCCCCATGCGGTCGAACTGCATCCGCTTCAGATCGGCGAGCATCCGCTCGAAGCGCCGGCGCGTCTCGCCCGGAAAACCGGTGAGAATCGTTGTCCGTAGGGTGACGCCGGGAATCACCGCCCGCAACACCTCCGTGGCGCTTCGCGAGGCCTCGATCGCCGGCGCGCGATTCATGCGCCGCAACATCTCCGGCTCCGTGTGCTGGAGCGGAACGTCCAGGTAACGGACGGCGTGCTTCGCCGTCAGCATCCACCTGACGAACTCCTCGGTGATTTCGCTCGGATAGGAGTACAGCACCCGCACCCAAAAATCTCCCTTAATCCGATCAAGCGCCCACAGGAGATCCGGCAAGGTCAAATCTCGCCCTTCCCGCCACAGCATCGGATCCTGAGCAACCACGTTAAGTTCGCGGCATCCCGTCTTGATAAGCGCACGCGCCTCCTTGAGGACGGCCTTGAGCGGACGCGAGCGGTATTTGCCGCGGATCGAAGGGATCGCGCAGTAGGCGCAGCGGTGCGCGCAGCCCTCGGCGATCTTGAGATAGGCGTACGCCTTGCCGGTGAGCCGCATCCCCGGCGTCTTCGACTCGACCCAGTCCCCGGGCACGCCCTCCCAGCCGTCAACCCCCGGGAAAAGCGACCGGCGTTCGGGATAACGCTCGGGATAGCAGCCAAGCACCACCACCCGCCGATAGCGGCCGCGGCGCTTGAGCTCCAGCGCGCGCGCGATCTCGGCCTCCGCCTCCTCGCGGGCCTCGGCGATGAACGCGCAGGTGTTGACGAGACAGGTGTCGGCACGGTCGGGACCGGGGGAAAGGCGATATCCTTCCTTCAGGAGGTTCCCCACGCGCACCTGCAGATCGACCGCATTCTTCGCGCAACCGAGGGAAACGAGCGAGAGCGTCTTCGCCGCCGTCATTTCGCTTCCTTCACCTCCACCACGAACGCCCCCGGGAAAATCGAGAGGAGCGAATTGAGCTTCGGATCGTCCAAAAGCTGCTGGCGCGTGAACACCAGGGGTTTCGCCGCCGGCTCCTCGCCGGCCTTCGGCGGCGGGGGCGGCTGCACCTCGCCCGACTTGAGCGCCTCGACCGCCCGCAGGAGTTCCTCCACCGTCGCCGTCGTCGCCAGCCGCGAGGCGCGGATGAGCGTAAGCTCGATGAGCGTGCGTACGGAAAGCGCGTAACGGAGCTTGTCCTCCATCTCGGCGAGCTGATCGCAGATACGGAACACCCGCCCGGCATCCAGCCCGCGCGCCTCCTCGGAAAGCGTCTTCACCTGATCGGGAGTGGCCGTGAGCGCCTTGGTCGCGGGCCCGTGCGCCTGCAGAACCGCGAGATCCCGGAAATGCGAGAGCAGTTCGGCCGAGAGCCGCCGCATGTTCTTGCCGGCGGAATCGAAGGTTTCGATGGCGCGCAGGATCGCGGCGACATCGCCCTTCAGGATTGCGCGCGCAAGCCCCTCGAGTTCGCTCCGGGATACGAGCCCGAAGACGCCGAGCGCATCGGCCTCCGTCACCCGGTCGCCCTTGAAGGAAACGAGCTGGTCGAGCGACGAGAGCGCGTCGCGCATGCCGCCGTCGGCACCGCGGGCGATGGCCAGGAGCGCATCCTCCTCCGCGTCGATCTGCTCGCCGGCGCAGACGTGCTGCAGCCGCGCGACGATGTCGTTCGTCTGAATGCGCCTCAAGTCGAAGCGCTGGCAGCGCGAGACGATGGTCGCCAGCACCTTGTCGCCCTCGGTCGTCGCGAAGACGAAACGGACATACGGCGGCGGCTCCTCCAGCGTCTTCAGGAGCGCGTTCCACGCCGCCGTCGAGAGCATATGGCATTCGTCGATGATGAAGATCCGGTACTTCGACGAGGTGGGCGCGAACTGGACGGCATCGACGATGGGCTTCACGTCCTCCACCTTGTTGTGCGAAGCCGCATCGAGTTCGGTGACGTCGATCGAGCGGCCGGCGGCGATCTCGCGGCAGTTCTCGCATTCCCCGCACGGCTCCACCCCGTTCGGGTGCGTGCAGTTGAGCGCCTTGGCGAAGATGCGCGACAAGGTGGTCTTGCCGATGCCGCGCGGGCCGATGAAGAGGTAGGCGTTGGCGACGCGATTCGACTCGATCGCATGCTTAAGCGTACGGACGACATGCTCCTGGCCGACGACGTCCTCAAAGGTCATCGGGCGGTACTTGAGCGGCAACGGCAGCGAGTTCTTTTCAGCCATGTTCACGAATCCTTAACCTTCCGCGTCCGCACGGCCCTTGCGCGCACGGTGGCGAAGCACGATGCGCTTCACCGAAAAATAGGCGACCGGCGTCAGGAGCGCCGCCAGCACGAAGCCGCCAATGAAGAACGAACACATCACCTCCACCCCGAGATGACGGACGGCGCGCCAGGTCCATTCGGTCTCCATCAGCTTCGCGAACGTCAGCGTGCCGCCGAAGATGAGCTTGTTGACGACGAACGTCTGGAAGGGATAGATGATGAAGATGGTGACGGGATTGGTGACGAGCGTACCCAGGGTGGCGCCGATCTTCGAGACGCGCATCATCAGTGCGAGCGGCACCGAAATCACCAGCTGCATCCCGAAGGGAATCGCAAACCCCACGAAGACGCCGAGCGCCCAGCCGGCGGCCACATCCTCCGGCGGCAAGGGCTCGCGAACCATCTTGGCCTTGAGCTGCCGCCAGTATTCGGAGGGCGTCTTCACGGCGAAAACGAAGGTGCGGTCAGACCTGGTGGACGAACAGCCCGCTCCGGAGCTTCGGCTCGAACCAAGTGGACTTGGGCGGCATGATGGCGCCCGCGTCCGCGATGGCCATCATCTCCTCTACCGTCACCGGCTCCATCGCGAAGGCGACGGCGTTCTCCCCCGAATCGACCTTGGCGGCAAGCGCCGCGTCGCCGCGGATGCCGCCCATGAAGGAGATGCGCGCGTCGGTACGCGGATCGCCGATGCCGAGAACCGGCGCCAGCAGCCGATCCTGGAGATAGCTCACGTCCAGCGCCGAAACGACATCGCTTCCTGCGGGGATATCCCAGCCGAGCTCCGTCCACGCGCCGCGGAAATACATCCGCGCCCGGCGCTTCCCGCCGGGGAAGACCGCCTTCACCTTGGCGAGGAACGTTTCGTCGTCGAGCCCGTTCAGGTCCTTGACGAGCCGGTTGTAGGCGAGGATCTTCAGCTGGCTCGCCGGGAAGATGACCGCCATGAAGTAGCGGCTCTCGCCCTCGAAGCCGTGCTCCTTCGCATAGCGCGAAGCGGCGGCGCTGCGATGATGGCCGTCGGCGATATAGGCGACGGGAATGCGGGCGAAAAGCTCCGCGAGCTCGTCGGCGACGCACGCGGAGGCGGGCGCGATCTCCCAGACCGTATGGCCGATGCCGTCCGGCGCGACGAAATCGTAGAGCGGCGCCTACGCGCAGGCGTCGGCGACGATGAGGTCGATCGCGGGATCGTCACGATAGGTGAGGAACGCCGGCCCCGTGTGCGCGGCCAGCGTCTCGATGTGGCGCGTGCGGTCGTCCTCCTTGTCGGTACGGGTCTTCTCGTGCTGCTTGAGGACGCCGGCGAGATAATCCTTCGTGTCGAAGGTGGCGACGATGCCCGTCTGCCGATGTGCGCCCATCGTCTGGCGATAGGCGTAGAAGCGGGGCTCAGAATCCCTGACGAGCACTCCGCCAGCGATCAGCGAATCGAGCGCCTTGCGCGCCTGCGCGTAGGCCTCGGCCGACGAGCACGGCGTTCCTTCCGGAAGGTCGATCTCGGGACGCGAGACATGAAGGAAGCTTTTGGGATTCCCCGCCGCCAGCGCCTTCGCCTCGGCGGTATCCACGACATCATAAGGAACGGACGCGACCGACGCCGCGTCCTCCGGAGTGGGCCTGACGGCCGCAAACGGACGAATGTTCATATTCTGCTTTACCTCTGAGTTCTGCGCTCCGCCATTAAAAGCCGATGTTTAAGACCGGCAACACGGAAATCTCGGCGGCGCGGATGACATTGACGAGCCCCACCTGATAGCCGTGGAGATCTTCGGCGCGGTTGATGAGCCCGAACTGGAAGCCCACTCCGTCGCCCATGACGTTGAAGAGCCCCACCTGCACGCCGCGCAGACAGTTGGCCTCGTTCCAAAGCCCCACCTGCAGGCCGAAGAAATCTCCGCGATTGACCGAATTGTAGCAGCCGAGCTGCACGCCGCCCATGCTGTCGGCCACCTTGTTGCGGACGAGGTTGAGCTGCAGGCCCTCGAAGTAGCGGCAGCTGCCCCAAAGCCCGAGGTCGATGCCCGTCACGCTCTCCTGCTTCGTCGAGAACGGAATCGTCAGGCGCAGGCCCACGATGTCCGGCGTGTCGGGAATCTCGCAGAAGGAGAACACCACCGGCCACGCGGCATGATCGCGCGACACGGACTCCGTCTCCGGCGGCGGCAGCTCGATGTCTTCCACGGAATCATCCTCCAGCACTTCGGCCGCGAAAAGCGGAACCGCCAGTACGGAAGCAAGGGCGAAGGTAGTAAGTTTCTTCATAGTCAGCTCTCCTGATGGTTTGAGGTGAATTATAGGTTATTTTGCCGAAAATTTCAAGTCAGCCGATCGTCACCTTGCGGATGACCACCGCCTCTTCGGGCACGTTCTGATACGGCCCCACATTGCCCGTACGCACCTTGGCGATCGCCTCGACCACCGTCATCCCGTCCGTCACCTTGCCGAAGACCGCATAGCCGAAACCCTGCGGGGTCGGGGACTGGAAGTCGAGGAAGGCGTTATCGACGAGGTTGATGAAGAACTGGCTCGTCGCCGAATCGACGACCATCGTCCGCGCCATGGCGATGGTGCCGCGCAGGTTCTTCAGCCCGTTCACCGCCTCGTTGCGGATTGGCTCGCGCGTCTTCTTCTGGTTCATGTCCTACGTGAAACCGCCGCCCTGGATCATGAAGCCATCGATGACCCGGTGGAAAATCGTTCCGTCATAGTGCCCTTCCTTCGCATAGGCGACGAAATTCTTCACCGTCTCCGGGGCCTTGCCCTCGTCCAGCTCGAGCGTAATCGTGCCGAGCGAGGTTTCCATCGTTGCTTTCGTCATTTTCCGTTTTTCCTTTCCGGCCCTGGGTCAGCGAACCGCCTCGAAGGCCCTTGAAATCGACAGCAGCTTCGCCTCCTCGAAGCCGCCGCAGATAAACTGCACGCCCACGGGCAGATGCGTATCCGCCGTGAATCCCGCCGGCACCGACGATGCGCAGACGCCCGCAAGCGCGGAGGGAATCGTGAAAAGGTCGTTCAGATACATGGTAAGCGGATCCTGCAGTTCCCTGAAGCGAAACGCCGGCGTAGGCGCACACGGCGTAATAAGCGCATCCACTTTCCGGAACACCTCCTCGAAGTCGCGCGTAATAAGCGTGCGCACCTTCTGCGCCCTGGCGTAGTAGGCGTCGTAGTAGCCGCTCGAAAGGACGTAGGTGCCCATGATGATGCGGCGCTTCACCTCGGGCCCGAAGCCCTCGGCGCGGCTCTTCTCGTAAAGCGAAAGGACGTCCTTCGCCTGTGCGCTCCGGTGGCCGTAGCGGACGCCGTCGAAACGCGCGAGATTGGCGCTCGCCTCGGCCGGGGCGATGATATAATAGACCGCCATCGCGTATTCGGTATGGGGGAGCGAAACCTCCACCAGCTCCGCACCCGCCTGCTCGCATTTGCGGATGGCCTCGTCGGTGAGGCGCTTCACCTCGCCGTCCATGCCCTTCACGTCGAAATACTCCTTGGCGATGCCGAGCTTCACGCCTTTAAGCGACGCGCCCTCGACGGCCTTGAGGTAATCGGGCACCGGCTCGTCCGGCGTCGTTCCGTCATGCTCGTCGTGACCGGCGAGCGACTGGAGAAGGATCGCCGCGTCCTCGACCGACTTGGTCATCGGCCCTACCTGATCGAGGGAACTTGCGAACGCCGTCACTCCATAGCGGCTCACCCGCCCGTAGCTGGGCTTCACGCCGACGCAGTTGCAGAAGCTCGCCGGCTGACGGATCGACCCGCCGGTATCCGAACCGAGCGCGGCGATGGCGAGATTGCCGCCGCCGGCGGCGGCGCTGCCGCCCGAGGAGCCGCCGGGGACGCGCCCGAGGTCATAAGGATTGCGGGTGACGCCGAGCGCGGAGTTTTCGGTGGAGGAGCCCATCGCGAACTCGTCCATGTTGACGCGGCCGGCGGGAATGAAATCGCCATCCATGACCTTCCTGATGACCGTCGCGTCATAGGGCGAGACATAGCCCTCAAGGATCTTGGAAGCGCAGGTGCAGGGCTGGCCGGCGACATTGATGAGGTCCTTGATGGCCAGCGGCACGCCCCTGGGATTCGCCTTGGCCGCGGCGAGCGCCGCTTCCTCGTCGAAAGTCAGATACGCGCCGATCTCGCCGTTCTTCGCGTGATAGCGGTCGATGACCGCCTGCATGAGCTCGACCGACGAGAACTCGCCCTTTGCAAGTCCCGCCTGCGCCGCTTTAATTCCCAATTCAAAAAGTTCCATCGCTCAGCTCTCCGCTCCTTCCACGATCTTCGGCAGGAGGAATTCGTCGCCCACGCGCTTCGGCGCATTGGCAAGCGCCGTCTCCGTAGGCATCGACGGCCTCACCACATCCTCGCGAAAGGCGTTGACGAGCTTCCGCCCGTGCATCATCGGCTCCACGCCATCGACATTCACGGCGGCGATCTTCTCGACATAGCCGACGATATCCTCCAGCTGACGCTGGAAGACGGCCTGTTCGTCGGCAGTAAGTTCCAGCCGCGCCAGATCACTTACATATTTTACATCAATTTTCATTCCGCACCTCTCAGCCCAGTACGCTTTAAGATCTCAAATCTCAAATTCTCAACCTTCCCCTCTCAACCTCACTTCATCCACGTCGGATCAATCCAGTTGCCGTCCGCCGCAAACATCCGCCGCGGCTTGTCGCCGCCTTCAAGCGTGTCCACGATAAAGAGCACCTTGTCGCGCGAAGCGGCGACATGACGGCGGTCGCACGCCCAGGTGGGATGCTCCCAGTTGCCGGGCTCGGTCACGAGTTGCGCCGACTGATCGCCCGCCGCCGGATCGAGTACGGCCACCTGCGCACCGCCGGCGCGCTTGGAGATGTAGGCGATACGCCCGTCGGCACCCCAGTCGGGCTCGACGTTATCGCGCCCGCGGCTCGTGAGCCGCCGCGTCCGCTTCGTGGCGATATCGACGACATAGAGCTGCTGGCGGCGCGACTCGTCGGACATATAGACGATCTCGCGGCCGTCGGGACTCCACGACGGGCAGCCCTCGGTGGCATTAGGGGTGTTCGTCATCCGCTTGAGCCGGCCGTTGACGAGCACATAGAGGTCGGGATTGCCCTGGAACGAGGATACGAGCGCCACCTTGGTGCCGTCGGGCGAGACGACCGCCGGCGAGGAAACGCCGCGGATATCCAGGGCAAGACGCCGCTTGCCGGCGGCGAGATCGATCTCATAGACGCGCTGGGAACCGTTGAGGTAGCCGATGTAATAGATGGTGGTGGCGTTCTTCCAACGCGGGCAAAGCGCCGCCTTGCCGTCGCTCGTGAGCTGGCGGATATCGCCGCCGTCAGGATAGCCGGTGCAGATCTCGTTGCCGCGCTTGCCGCCGCGTTTCACGAAGGCGAGCGGCTTCGCGGCGAAGCCCTTCTGCCCGTCGCGCGAAAACGCCGCGACCATCGCATCCGAGAACTTGCGCGCCGCCATCCGCGCGGACTTGGCGTCGGTAAATGTCTCCGCCGAAGCGACCGTCTTGCCGAGGCCCTCGGCCCTCACCGCGCCAGCGTTGCCGCTCACCTTGATGGAAGCCGAACTCTTCACGTTGAAGACCCCGGAAAGCTCCAGGTTCTTCCTGAGGCACTTGGCGAAATCGGCGTTCGCCACGTTAATGGCGACATCGAACTTCTCGACGCCTGCGCCAACCACGTCCACGACAACCGCCGAAGCCGTCATCGCCGATGCCACCGCCAAAATCAAACCAATCGCCTTTTTCATTTCCTTAACTCCCTCATGTCGTATAATCCGCATTGATGTGCACGTAATCAAGCGAGAAGTCGCAGGTGTAAACCGAGCTCTCGCCCTTGCCAAGATGGAGATCGACCACCACCTCAAAAGCGTCTTGCTTCAGGACCTTCGCAAGTTTCTTCAGCTGGGCTTCGTCCGCCACCTGTCCGCGGCGGAACGCCCATACTCGGTCGTAGAAGACCTCGGTGGCCATATCCACCACCTCGGCACCCGAATAGCCGACTGCGGCCAGCACCCGCCCCCAGTTGGGGTCGCGCCCGAACCAGCTCGTCTTGGCCAGGGGGCTCTTGGCGACGGCGCGCGCCGCACGGGCGGCATCGGCCTCGCTCTTCGCGCCCCGCACGGTAACCGTCACGAACTTCGTCGCGCCTTCACCGTCGGTCGCCATCTGCCGGGCAAGCGACACGCACACCGTTTCCAGCGCCTCGCGAAAGGCGTCGAAGTCGCCGCCGCCGCGGGCGATGACCGGATTCCCCGCAGCTCCCGAAGCAAGCAGGAAGACGGAGTCGTTCGTCGATTCGTCGCCATCCACCACCAGCCGGTTGAAGCTCTTGGCAATGGCCAGCTTCAAGGCGCGCTTGAGCATCGCAGGCGAGACGGCGGCATCCGTCGTCAGGAACCCGAGCATCGTCGCCATATTGGGCTCGATCATTCCCGACCCCTTCGCCATGCCGCCCACCGTCACCTTCTTGCCGCCGATGACACAGGTGACGCACGCTTCCTTCGGACGGGTGTCGGTGGTCATCACCGCCTTTTCTGCCGCTAGGCCATGCGCAGGCGTAGAACCCAGCTGCTTCGCCGCCTGCCTCATTCCAGCGAGCAGCCGTTCCATCGGGAGCGACCGGCCAATCACGCCCGTCGAGGCGACGAGGACCAGCCGCGGGTCGATCTTGAGTTCGCCGGCCGTCACCAGCGCCGAAAGTTCCGCGTCCTTAAGCCCCCGCTCGCCGGTGCAGGCGTTGGCACAACCGGAATTCGCGAGAATCGCCTGGATGCGCCCGCTGCGGACGATTTCGCGATCATAGACCACCGGCGCGGCCGCGACCTGGTTGGTCGTGAAGACGGCGGCGGCGGCACAAGGCCGATCGGCGACGATGAGCGCCACGTCCTTACGCCCCTTGTACTTGATCCCGGCGGCAACCCCGGCCGCCCGGAACCCCTTAGCGGAGCAAACCCCGCCCTTTATGACTCTGATTTTCGACATCGGGGGAATTATACCAAAATCACGGCTTGCGATAAAGTCGGCACGCACACCTTCCGTGAAACGCCGGATCGGCAAGCTGGGCGAGAAACTTCGCACACGGACAGACGCCGGCGCGCGGAGGCGTCGCCGTCCACTGCTCCGTCCGTGCAACCCCGGTCCGCTCGAAAAGTTCGCGAACCGCCGTCGAAGATTCCGGCGTACGGGGAAACACCTTGAACGAACAGAGCCGTTGGAGCGCGGCGCTTTCCTTCCAGCGCGGGAGCCCGGCAAGCGAATCCTCGCCAACGATGAAGCAAAGCTCGGCGCCGGGGTTCTCCGCAGCAATCTCGCGCACCGTGTCGATCGCGTACGAAACTCCGCCGCGGCGGATTTCGCGCTCGTCCACCATGACCCGCGGCATTTCGGCAAAGGCGTGACGGACAAGCGCGAGGCGATCCCACGGCGGGGAATAGGTCTTCGGCCCCGTCTTGAACGGGCTTACGTTAGCCGGAATGACGATCAGCCGGTCCAGCCCCAGTGCCTCGACAGCCGCACGCGCCACCCTCAGATGGCCAGCATGCACCGGATTGAAGCTTCCACCGTAGATGCCGATTTTCATGCGAGACCCGAAGGCGGGGATCATTTCTCCGGCGGATAGACGGTGACGTAAGCGCCGGCGGTGCGGGTGAAGACAGTGCCGTCCGGCAGCGTCACGACCGCCGTCGTTCCCGCCGGAATCGTGTAACTCCACTTAAAGCGGCCATCGCCGACGAACTTCCAGGAGCTTTCGATCTTGCCGAACGGCGAATCGTAGGCACAGGCAAGCTCGTTCACCCGCGCATCGAAGATCGGCGCCAGCGTAAAGAGCGAATAACCCGGGGTGGACCAGAACTCGCGAATGCCCGCGCCGTAGTGCACCGTCCACTGCTCCGCGGCCTCCTTAAGCCCCGACTCCGGCTTCTGCTTAAGCAACAGATCCCATGCCAGAGTCCCCAAGCGCGCATCGTCGGCAATCACCTGGTAAGAATCCTCGGCCTCGAAACGCCCCTCCGCCGGCGGCATTCCTTCCGTGCGCAAAAGCGTCGCCAACCGCTTCACCGCCCGCTCCTTCGCCGGCGTCTGCTCGCCGCCCGCATCGAAGACCCTCGCCTCCAGCGCCTGCAGCAGCTCGGCCGCACCGTTCACGCCGTTCCGGAGGTCGCCGTCCGCCGTCTGGTAGTTTTCGGCAAAGACCCGCCGCGCCTCCGCCTCGATGTCCGCATAGGCGTTAAGGGGCGCCAAAGACGGCATGGCCTCATGCATCTCCTTCATCAGCCACCCCGCGCGAATCTTGCCGATCGTCTCGGCGAAACCGTCAGGTTCCGTCTTAAGGACCGGTGCGGCGGTCATGTCGTCCCAGGCCTCAAGGATCAGCGTCTTATCCCCCGTCGCCCGCCAATTCCGCCAAACGGACTTGATGTAATCATAGCCCCTATTCCCAGTCGGAACCGGCGCTTTCACCGGCTCTTCGAACACCGTCCTGAAGGTTCCCTTCGCCGCTTCGCACCAGACGCCGGCGGCATCGACGACCCGAAGCTCGTAAGCGTAATCGCTCCCCCGCTCCAGCGACGTGCCGACCCGCAGGAAAGGATCCTTGAAGAAACATTCGCCGGAATTCCAGACAAGTTTCCCCGCTCCGTCGAAGATCCGCAGGCGACAGCCCAGTTGTTCCGCGCCCGCCCGAAGCGATTCCGTCCGCCAGGAGAAGAGCGGTTTCAGCTTCTTCGCGTCCGACTCGCTCGAACGGTCTATCCGCACCTCGCCGATATTCAGCGACGCCGACCTGTCGGCGTCCGCCTCGTCCGGGAAGAGCATCGCCTTCACCTTGGCGACGAGCGCGGCAGGCAAGAACTCCGCCGTTGACACGAACCGTTCGTCGAAATGCGCGAGCGCGTCGCGCATACCCTCAAGCGTCGATTCGGCTTCACGCGGGAAAGCCCCGAGCCGACTCGTGAGCGACGAGAGATCGAGCCATGCGTCCGGCGCCATCGCCATATTGCGCGCCCCTGCCACCTCACGCTTCACCTCGGCCGACAGAATGCGCGCGCGATTGGCGAGCCCCCGGAAGCCGGCCAGCATCCGCTCGCCCTCGGCGACCTCCCGCCCGAACGTAAAGACGAATTCCGCCGCCGCCCCCGCGGCGCCCTTCGGCGCGGCAGCGACCACGCCCGGAAGCCGCCCGTCATATTTCCAATCGATTTCCTTGCCGTTAAAGGTCACCCTTTCAGGCGCCAGCCGATTCGGCAGGACAACGCGCCAGACGCGCTCCGTGCACATTCCCGCGAACGCCCCTTCGCGCGCGCCGATCTTGACGACAAGCCGGCTCCCTGCGCTCTGCATCTCGAAACGCGTCCGCGCAAAAGCCGTCTCGTAGTCGGCGTGGACGCCGTCGTCCTCGTAAAGTTCGCCCGCTCCCTCGGCCGCGCCCGGCGCGACCAGAAGATCGATCGCCTCGCCTCGGTCAGAGACAAGGTTTCTAACCGACGGCGGATTAAGCGGCAGGATCGCTCCCGCCTTGACGAAATACGGGTTCTCCTCCAGCGTGTACCCGCGGCAATAGAACCGCGACCCCTCCAGCACCTCGCCGCGCGCGGCATCGTACCAGCCGCCCGCAGGGAGATAGAAGCGCGCCATCGCCACTCCCGTCGTCGGGTTCGCGCTCTCCGCCACCGTCACGGCGACGATCTCGCTGCCAAACTTAAGTTCGCTCAAAAACGGCGAATAGGCCGCTTCCGTCTCGCTCTCGTCCCAATAAAGCGGACGGCAGATGGAAAGCCCCGTATCGTGCGCCTCGCGGGCGGCGGTGTAGATGTAGGGCGCGAGCCGATACCGCAGGCGCACGGCCTCGCGCAAGGCGTCGAAGTGCCGCGGAAAGTTCCAGAGCGTCCGCTCGATCTGGGGATTGCGCGTCGAATGCACCTTAAAGAGCGGCGTAAACACACCCCCCTGGAGCCAGCGGAGGAACAACTCGGGATCCTTGCCGATCGCCGCGTCATCGCGGAACATATGCCCACCGATGTCGTGCCCCCAGTAGCCATAGCCCACATTGCCGCTCGTCACGGTGAAATAGGGAATCGCCGCGAGCATCTTCCAGCCGATGATCGTATCGCCCGAAAAGCCCATCTGGTAGCGATGCGAGCCGAGCCCGCCCCAGCGGTGATAGATGAGCGGCCGGAGCGCACGGCCATCGGCATCGGTCTTCTCGCTTTCGTGCCGATGGATCGTATGATTGAGCCAGAAGGTGTTGGAAAGCCCCGGCACATATTTCGAGACGAGCCACTGCTGCCAGTCGAGCCACCAGAAGTCCACTCCCTGCCTTTCAAGCGGCTTCAAGACCTGCCCGTACCAGGTGTCGGCCCACTTCCGCTCGCTCAGCCGATAGGGGATGGCCTTTCGGTCCCTGGCGCCTTCCCAGCCATACGCCGCGGCGAAGCGGTCGTAGCACTCCTCCATCGGCTGAATGCCACTCGCGGGATGGAGGTTGAGCGCCACCTTGAGATTATGGTCGTGAAGCCGCTTTAAAAGCCCCTCGGGATCGGGAAAGAGATTGCGCTTCCAGGTATAGCCGGTCCAACCGTTCCACTGGCCGAATTCGTCCACCCCGCCTCCGAGCCCCAGTCCCCAGGTCTCGTGCCAGTCCATATCGATGATGAAGACATCGAGCGGTATTCCGTAATCCTCGTTCTTCGCCACGATATCGTCGATCTCGTCGTCCGAATACGGCCAGTAGCGGCTCGTCCAGTAACCGAACGCCCACTTGGGCGGCAGCGGAATCTTGCCCGCGACGCGCGTATAGTCCTTAAGCGCCGCTTGGTAATCGTGGCCATAGCCGAAGAAGACGAGGTCGCGATAGCCCTCCGTCCCCGGACGCGGCGCAACCCACTTTTTCCAATGTCCGGCCACGGGCTCGAAGAGGAGCGACTTCGTATCGTCCACCACCGTCCAACCGCCACGGGAGAGCAACCCCGGCTCCATCTTGCGCACCAGCTCGGAAAAATCGGCGACTCCATCAAGCGTGCGCGTCGTCCCCAGGAGGTTGCGCACATCGGAATCGCCGAAGCGCCAGACCTTGGCGACCTCGGGCGGCTGCTCGCCTTTTAATTCGATCGAGAGCGTCGCGGGGCAGAATTCGCCGCCCGCATAGACCAGCTTCAAAGCCGGGGTTTCGAGAATGCAACCCTTTCCCCGCCTGAGCAAGCGCACATCCGTCGCCGTGGAGGCGCGATCCACGAAGACCAACGACGCGCGGTCTTCAAACTTGCCGTCGGGGGCGTATTCCATCCTAATCATCCGGTCGGTGAGCGCGGTGAAACGGGCGTTGCCGACCACCACCGGTTCGGCGGCGAAAAGCGAAATTGCCGACAAGATCACGCCGACAAGACCGAAGTGTGATTTTTTCATTCCCTGCTCCGAACTACTTTATTTAAACGACCACAAACGGCTCTGACTCGATTGCCTCGCCCTTCTTGCCGAAGCACTCGATCGGACGGATACTCGCGACATAATGCCCCTTCAGCGGCAGCTCCCGCATGAAGAACGACATCCTCCCGCCCTTCCCCGCCTTCGCCTCGGGGAGATGATAGTCGTTCGCCATCATCCGCCGCTGAATCTGCACGAGATCAACCCCATCCTCGACGAGCACCAACGACACCTCGTATTCGAAGACGCGGCAGCGATCGACCGACTTCGCCGCCGAGAAGCTTATGTCAATCCAGCGACCGTTCTCAGCGTCTTCGCGATCGGTCGAAACCCTGACCTTCGCGCCTGGTGCGAATTCGGGCGCGACACGCCGCGCCGAATGTTCGGCGTAGGCAAAGGGCTTCGACTCCGCCGTCGGGAGCGGAAAGACCCAGTCGTCGCCAAGCGAAAGTCCGCTCGTAAAGTCACGGCGCTCGATGGCGACATGGTCATCGAAGACCGAGACCAGCATTCCGTGACGGGAGTCATGGGTATTCAGAGTCGGCAAGCCGTGCGGACGCACGCTCTTCGCCCCGCCGTAGCCCGACATCACATTCTCCTCCATGTTCTCGCGAAGCGAATAATCGAGCGAGGCGTACTTGAGCGAACCCGCGTTGATTGAAGTGAACGCGCCTTGCCAGATCGAACGTTCGTCGGTAAGCGGATAGTGGCTATGGCCGGTAAAGGCGACCGCATTCGGGAACGGCGAAAGCGCGCGCGTCGAGGAGCCGTCATCATGTCCCCACGCCCACTTGCCGAAGCAGGTGTCTTTCGGATGCGCGTGCTGGGTGTAGAAGAATGGGAGCGCCGGATCGATCTCACCCGCATGTTTCTTCATGAAGCCCTCGATGTCGGGGTAGGTGCCCTTCTTATGATCGTAGTCCCAGTGATTGCCGATGAAGGTATAACCCTTCACCGACTTCATCCAGATCGGGTGGAAATCCTCGTGAAACATCTCCTTCCACATCCATGCGCGGTTGCCCGCATAGCCGATGGCGTTCCGCTTGCACCAGCCCTGCTGTTGCTGGTTGTCTTTCGCCCACTGCCAGCCGTCAATGCAGTGGTTGCCGTAGATGAAGAGCGGCTCAACCTTCCTGCCGTCGGGGGCCTTGCCGTCCGGAAAGACATCGTAGAACGTATCGGCGGCAATTTTGTAAAGGGAATATTCGCCGCTATTGGAGACATCGCCCGGCACCATCACGCCGTCAGCACCCTGATCGCGGAAGTACTCGAGCGCCTTGCGGAATTCGGTCTCGTCGCCTAAGTGATCGAGATGAACATCGCTCACCACACCGAACTTGACCCGCGCGCCGCCGCCGAGCGCCGCCCCAGGAACCTTGATCGCCTTACACCCCGCGAGCGCCCCGAAGGACGCGCACCCGCCAATGAAGAATCTACGTGTAAACATGGTTGGCTGATTATATCAAAAATATCCATCTGGAAGCAACAAGGAGCGCCGCTTATCTGCCGTAAATTTCACAGGGCATAACATGCATACAGGATAGGACAGGACAGAACAGGGAAAACACCCCTAAAAACACGAAAACCCCTGTATTTACAGGGGTTTCCTTAATGGTGGTGGGGCAAGGATTCGAACCTTGGAAGGCGTAAGCCAGCAGATTTACAGTCTGCCCTCGTTGACCGCTTGAGTATCCCACCTCTAACGGATAGGAGAAAGTATATCAAATTCGCCGCGGAGCTGTCAACCGCACGCGAGCATCGCCTCGATGGCACGGCGGGCGCGCAAGGCGACGTCCTCGGGAACCGTCACTTCGTACTGCCGGAACTTGAGCGCGTCACGCAATTTCTCAAGCGTCACCTTCTTCATGTCCGCACAGACAAGCTCGCCCGCAGGCAGGAAGGTCTTCTCCGGATTCTCCTTCCGAAGACGATGCAGGATGCCGCGTTCGGTACCGATTACAAAGGTCTTCACCGGACTCTGCCGCACATAGGCGCACATCCCGCCAGTCGAAAGACACCGATCGGCCGCGGCACACACCGCCGCCGAACACTCCGGGTGTACCAACACCTCGGCCCCCGCGAGGCGCTTGATCTCCTCCGCCTTTAGCTGCGCATGAATCGGGCAATACCCATCCCACAACATATAGGTGCGGCCGAGTTTGCCGGCGATATACCCACCCAAGTGACAGTCAGGCACGAAGATGATCTCTTCCTCCGGCGCAAAGGTCCGCATCACCCGCTCGGCGTTGCCGCTCGTCACGCACATGTCGCACTCGGCCTTCACTTCGGCCGTGGAATTCACATAGCAGACCGCCTTCGCCTTCGGATGCGCCGCCTTGAGCTGCCGGAGCTGTTCGCCGGTGATCATCTCGGCCATCGGGCAACCCGCCGTCGGTTCGGGCATCAGCACCAGCTTTCCAGGGTTCAGTATCTTCGCGGTCTCGGCCATGAACTTCACGCCGCAGAAGACGATGACCTCCGCCTCCACCTGCGTCGCCTTGCGCGAGAGCTCCAGCGAGTCGCCCGTGAAGTCCGCGGCGTCCTGCACCTCGCCCCGACAGTAATTGTGCGCAAGAACGACGGCCTTCCGCTCCGCCTTGAGCGCGGCGATTTCCTCTAAAAGGCGCATAGTATCCTCCTCGCCCAGTCGCGGGCCAGTTCAAACTGTCGTTGAGAGTAACTCTCGTTCGGCGAATGGATGCGGTCTTCGGGCTGCCCCCAGCCAACCATCAGCGGCGCCGCTCCCGACGCCTCCCGCAGAGCCGAAATCACCGGAATCGACGCGCCGTCCCAGATGAAGACGGGGCCGCGCGCATCCATCTCCGTCAGAATCGCCTCCGCCAGCCGAAAGACCGGCGAAGCGAGCGGCAGCCGGAAGCCGGGCAATCCCTCGTTCAGCTCCTCAACCGTCACCTTCATCCCGCGCGGGCAGTTGGTTTCGAGATGCGCCTTCAGGGCCGCCACCGCCGCACGCGGCGACTGCCCGGGCACATAGCGGAACGACAGCTTGGCGACGGCCTCGCAGGGGATCACCGTCTTCGCGCCCTTCCCGCCATAGCCGGCATGAATACCGTTCACCTCGATGGTCGGCTCGAAGGAAATCCGCTGGGCAACGGTCTTGCCAATCTGTCCGCCGACGCCTTCGCAGCCGATATCGGCAGCCAAGGCGGCTTCGCCCGGGGTCGAGGATTCGGCGAGACGCAGTTCGTCGTGACTGGGCGGCTCGATGCCGTCGCGGAAGCCGGCGACGGCAATCGCCCCGTCGGGCGTATGCAGCGAGGCAACGAGCGCCGCAAGTCCGGCGGCCGCATTCGGCGCCACTCCGCCGTATTCGCCGCTGTGGAGATCGCGCGCGGCCGCGGTGAGGCGCACCGTAAGGTGCCCCACCCCGCGCATCCCCGCGACAATCGCCGGGCGCAGCTCCGCCGCGGCCGAAGTGTCGGAGACGAGCAGCACATCGGAGGCGAGCCGTTCGCGAAAGCCCTTGTCGGCCAAGAGCGCGGTGAGCGCGCCGCTCCCCGATTCCTCCTGCCCGTCGAGGACGATCTTCACATTCGCGAGATGCGGATCCGCGAGCACATCCCTGAGCCCGCAGAGAAAGGCGAAGAGCTGCCCCTTGTCATCCTGCGCGCCCCGCGCATAGACGCGCCCGTCCCGCTCCACGGGCTCAAAGGGCGGCGTCTCCCAGGCCTCCAGCGGATCGGCCGGCTGCACGTCATAGTGACCGTAGAAAAGGACGGTGGCGCCCGCCTCCGCGCGCTTGAGCTCGGCGAAGACGACGGGCGGCGGCGGCAACCCCTCCGCCGCCGGCGGCGGATAGAGGAGCTCGGCGGAAAAACCGAGCTTGAGCAGCCATTTGCGGAGATACGCGGCGCAATTGAGCGTATCCTTGAAGCGCGCGGGGTCGGCACCGACCGACGCAAAGGACAAAAGCTCGAAATACTCGTCCCGAACCGCGTTCATCGCCGAGCCGTCGCAAAGCGGTAGGCGTTCTCGAACATCCGCATCCACGGCCCGTTCTTCTTGAACGTGCCGTCGTTGTAGCTGAGCTGCACGGCGCGGAAGCCCCGCTCCGGGTGCGGCATCATGATCGTCGCGCGGCCGTCCGTGGTGGTGAACGCCGTCTGCCCGCCGATGGAGCCGTTCGGATTGTAGGGATAGCGCGTCGTCGCCTGTCCGCGACCGTCCACGAAGTGCGCGGCGCAAACCGACGGCGCGAAGCCGTCCGTCCACACGCGGCCTTCGCCGTGCGCGACGGCGATCGGGAGCCGCGAGCCCGCCATCCCCTTGAAGAAGATCGACGGCGACGGCTCGATCTCGATCGTCGCAAGACGCGCTTCGAACTGCTCGGAGATGTTCTTGATGAACCGCGGCCACTTCTCCGCGCCCGGAATGATGTCCTTCAGCTGCGAGAGCATCTGACAGCCGTTGCACACGCCGAGCGAGAAGGTGTCGGGACGCTCGAAGAACGCCTTGAACATCGCGCGCAGGCGGTCATTGTAGAGAATCGACCGCGCCCAGCCCGAACCCGCGCCGAGGACGTCGCCGTAGGAGAAGCCGCCGCAGGCGACAAGCCCCTTGAAGTCGGCGAGATCGACCTTGCCCGCGATGAGGTCGCTCATATGGACGTCGATGCAGTCGAAGCCCGCGAGCGCGAACGCCGCCGCCATCTCGATGTGGCCGTTCACGCCCTGCTCGCGAAGAATCGCCATACGCGGCGCCGCCACACCTTTGTCCTTCGTCCCTTGGCCTTTGTCCTCAGGGTCGAACGTGAGCTTATAGTTCAGCCCCGGATCCGTCTCGTCGAGGGCGTTGTCGTACTCCTCCTTCGCGCAGACCGGATTGTCGCGCAATGCCTGCATCCGGTAAGTCGTCTCCGACCAGCACCGGCGCAGATACGTGATGTCGGTCTTGATTGCGAGCCGTTCGCCGACGTAAATGCCGAAATCGCGGTTCTTCGGCAAGGCGACGCCGATGACCTGCGCATCGATCCGCGCCGCCCGGAAAATCGCCATTACCTTCGCGAGCTTCGTCTTGGCGGGAGCGTCCTTGACCTTGTCCTTGACCTGCAGCACCGCACCGGGCTGCTCGTTGAAGAGCTGTTCAAGGGCATCGCCGTCCGGAAGCTTCGCATAGACGCCGCGCCCGCCGGTGATCGCCATTTCGGCAAGGGTGACGGCGATGCCGCCGTCGGAGCGGTCGTGATAGGCGTCCGCCAGCTTCCCCTTCACGATCTTCTGCATCGCATTGAAGAAACGCCTCAAGGTCTTCGGGTCGGCGTCGGCGTGCGTATCACCGAGCTGTCCGTACACCTGCGCGAGCGCCGTCGCGCCAAGCGGAAACTCGCCCTTCTTGCCGAGATTCACGTAGATGAGCGAGGAGACCTCGTCCTGGGCCTCCGGCTTCAGGTCGGGCGTCAGCGTGAGCCGCGCGTCCCTGACCGGCGCGAAACTGGAGACGACGAGCGAGAGCGGCGCGACCTGCTTCCGGGTTTCGCCCTTGGCGTCCTGCCACGTCGTGTGCATCGAGCAGGAGTCCTTGCCGACGGGAATCGACACACCCAGCTTCGGACAGAACCCGAGGCCCACTTCCTTCACGGTATCGTAGAGAACCGCGTCTTCGCCCGGCTCGCCGCACGGGGCCATCCAGTTCGCGGAGAGGCGAATCTGGGAAACGTCGCCCACATCGGCCGCCGCGAGATTGGTGACCGCCTCGGCAATCGCCATGCGGCCCGAAGCCGGGCCGTCAAGGAGCGCGATCGGCGTCCGCCCGCCGGTCGCCATCGCCTGCCCTTCGTACGTCTTGTAGCCCACCGTCGTCACGGCGCAGCCCGCCGCCGGCAGCTGATACCTGCCCACCATCTGGTCGCGCGCGACGCGCCCGGTGACCGTACGGTCCGTGATCGTGATGAGGAAGGTCTTGTCCGCAACCGCCGGCAGGTGCAGAATGCGGGTGAGCGCATCAATGGGCTTCACGCCCTCGAAGTTCACCTTGAGGCGCTTCTTCGCGACGCGCTTCACCTTGCGCACCATCCGCGGGGGCTTGCCCAAGAGGACCTTGATATCCATGTCGATCGGCTTGTCGCCGAAGTGACGGTCGGTGAGGACCAGTTGGCCGTCGCCCGTCGCGACGCCGATGAAGGCCACGGGGCAGCGTTCGCGCCGGCAGAGATTCTCGAAGAATTCCCGCGCCTCGGGCTTCAGGGCGAGCACATACCGCTCCTGCGCCTCGCAGCACCAGATCTCCATCGGGTTCATCGAGATCTCCTCGTTGTGGACGTCACGGAGCTCGAACCTGGCGCCCGTCGCCTCCACGAGCTCGGGACAGCCGTTGGAAAGCCCGCCCGCGCCGATGTCGTGGACGGAGAGAATGGGGTTCGCCTTGCCGAGATACGAACACGCGTCGATCACGCCCTGGCAACGACGCTGCATCTCCGCGTTGCCGCGCTGGACGGAGTTGTAGTCGAGCGCCTCGGAATTGGTGCCGGTCATCATCGACGAAGCCGCGCCGCCGCCCAGCCCGATGCGCATCGCGGGACCGCCGATCTGCACGATGAGCGCGCCCACCTTGACGGGCTTTTTCTCCACCTGGCTTTCGCGGATGACGCCCATGCCGCCCGCGAGCATGATCGGCTTATGGTAGCCGCGAAGCTCGCCCGCCACCATTCCCTCGTAGGTGCGGAAGAAGCCGCAAAGCTGAGGACGGCCGAATTCGTTACCGAACGCCGCGCCGCCGATCGGCCCGTCGATCATGATCTGGAGCGGCGTCGCGAGGCGCGTCGGGAAGTCGGCGTAAACCCGCTCCCACGGCTGGGGAAAGCCCGGAATGCGGAGATTGGAGACCATGAAGCCGCAGATGCCCGCGACCGTACGCGAACCCTGACCGGTCGCCGCCTCGTCGCGGATCTCGCCGCCGACGCCCGTCGCCGCACCGGGGAACGGGGAGATGGCCGTCGGATGATTGTGGGTCTCCACCTTCATCAGCTGGTCGAGCTGATCCTTCTTGAAGGAGTAGGCGTTCGTCTTGGGGTCGATCGCAAAGACCTCGGTCCTGAAGCCCTTCACCACCGCCGAATTGTCCTTGTAGGCGGAAAGCGTGTCCTGCGGGCGCTTCCGATGGGTGTTCTTGATCATCCCGAAGAGCGAATCCTTCTGCCGTTTCCCGTTGATAAAGAACTCGGCGCCGAAGATCTTGTGGCGGCAATGCTCGGAATTGACCTGCCCGAACATCACGAGCTCCGTGTCGGTAGGATTGCGCCCCTGCTTCTTGAAGCTTTCGGCGAGATACTTCATCTCGGGCTCGGAAATCGCCAGGCCGATCTCCTCATTGGCCTCGCGAACCGCTTCGATTCCCTTCGTGAGCACGTCGTAGCTGCGGCCGGGGCGCGGCTCGCCCGCGTCAAAGAGATCGGAGATGTCGCCATAGACGCCCTCGGTCATCTTGTCGTAGAGCGCCGCCGTCCACCCGGGGGCGACGAAGGCGACCGTCTTCTCGGCGTCCTCCGACCCGTCCTCGTACGTCGCCAAAGGAGAATCGCTCTTTTGTCCACCTCCACCTATTTTCTCCACCTTATACCGAATACCCCGCTCCACTCTCAGAATACTCTTGAGCCCGCAGTTGCGGAAGATGTCGGTCGCCTTCGAACTCCACGGCGAGATGGTGCCCTTGCGGGGCGTGACGAAGAAGTCCGCCTGGTCGCATTGTCCTTCGGCATTGAGGAGCGTCGCCGCGCGCTTCAGCTCCTCCACGTCAAACGCCTCGCCGCGCGTCTCCAGCGCATAAACGTAACGCGCATCGAGCTGAATGGGCCCCAGCGCGGGATCGAGGCGGGCGATGGCCTCCTTGAGCGCGTCCAGACGAAATGGCGAATAGGCGGGCGAACCGAGCAGCAGAATCATGACTGTTTCTCCTTGAAAGGTTTCGCCGCTCACTCCCACTCGATCGTGGCCGGCGGCTTCGGGGTGATGTCCCAGACGACGCGGTTCGCGCCCTTCACCTTGGTCGCGATCTGCTCGGCGACCTTGGTCACGAACTTGAACGGCAACTCCACGACCCCCGCCTTCACGAACTGCGTGGTGGCGATCGCGCGGATGCCGATCACATAGCCGTAGGTGCGCGCGCCGTTCTTGACGCCGACCGAACGGACGTTCGTCATGATCGCGAAGAACTGCTGGGCCTTCTTGTCGAGCCCCGCCTTGCGCATCTCGTCGCGGAAGATGAAGTCCGCCGCGCGGAGGATGTCGAGCTTCTCCTTGGTGAGCTCGCCGATGCAGCGAACCGCAAGCCCCGGCCCCGGGAACGGCTGGCGCATGACCATCTCCTCGGGAATCCCGAGAAGCTTGCCGACCTTGCGGACCTCGTCCTTGTAGAGATACTTCACCGGCTCGACGAGCCCCTTGAAGATGATGTCCTTGGGGAGCCCCCCCACGTTGTGGTGCGCCTTCACCGCCTTGTGCCCGCCCACGCCCGACTCCATGATGTCGGGGAAGATCGTGCCCTGGCCGAGGAACTCGATGTCGCCGTATTTCCGCTTGAGGTCCCGCGCGGTATCGGCGAACACCTTGATGAACTCGCCGCCGATGATCTTCCGCTTCGTCTCGGGATCGGTCACGCCCTTTGCCTTCGCGAGGAAGCGCTTTTCGCAGTCGAGCGCAATCAGGTTGATACCAAACTTGCCCTTGAATACCCGCTTCACTTCCTTCGCCTCGTTGAGGCGCATGCAGCCGTGATCGACGAACACGCACACGAGCTGCTTGCCGATCGCCTTCTGGAGGAGGACAGCGCACACGGAGCTGTCCACCCCGCCCGACATCGCGAGCAGCACCTTCTTGTCACCGACCTGGGCGCGGATCGCTTCGATCTCGTTCTTGATGTAGGCCTTGGCATTGAAGGTCTTGCCGACCTTTGCGAGGCGTTCTTTTTCTGCCTGAGTCATAATACCCGATTCCTTTCTTGGTTTTGAAATGTCTGCTTATTATACCAAATCCGTCCCCTCGGCGGCTGCACCTACCGCTTGCCTCCGGCTACCGTTTCGGCGATGTTGAGATAATAGGAGCGGATGCGCTCGTAGGCGTTGATGATGTCGAGTTCCGCCAGCACCCGAATCGAGGAGCCCGGATCCTCGGGCCCCACCCGCCCCAGCTGGGCCTTGCGGCAGTCGCGGATGAACTCGTGGATGTTCTTCGACTCGTTCTGCACCTCGCGGACATTGATGACCGGACGCGGCGAAACCACCCAAGCCGACACCTTCTCCGCATATCCGGCCACCCGGTCGTGCACCGACAGGAGCAGCTGCACCGAACCTTCCGACATCCGCTGGTTCTGCTTGCGCAGGCGCTTCACCGCCTTCAGTACCGCCGCCGCCTCGTCGGAGACGCTCTCCAGCTCGTCGGTAAACCGGAGAATCCGCTGGGCGCGTTCGGAGACCTCGAGCGGCAGACGCTTGGACATCATGCTGCCCAGGAACTCCGTCACTTCCTTCTGGACATTGTCCAGGATGTCCTCGCGGTGGACGATGTGGTTCTCAACCGAATCGTCGCTTTCCCCGGCAAGGACCTTCCGCACGCAATCGAGCAGCCCCAGATTGGAACGCTTCATGAACTGGACTTCCAACAGCGCCTGATCACAGGCGATGATCGGCGAAAGCTTGGCGCCGAACTTCAGCGCCGAAAGATGCGGCTTCTCGTTCTCGGGCTGGCGGATGAGCCGCTCCACCAGCCGGGCGAACGGCCGGACGAACGGGAAGAACAGAATGCCGCGGCAAATCGCGAAGATGGTATCGGTTACGGCGATGGGGGCCATGCGATGCGTATAGGCCTGCACCGCCCGCCCCGAAACGGTGATGGTCTCCAGCGTATCGTAGCCGGGGAAAAGCCACGCGCCGATGCGGACGAAGAAGACATAGAAAAGCGGAATGAGGATGATCGACCCCAAGGCATTGGAGAGCGTATGCGCGAGCGCCGTGCGCTTGGCGTCGGCCGTGCCGCCGATGGCGGCGATCCAGCCCGTCGCCGTGGTGCCGATATTCGCGCCGAAGAGAACCGCGATCGCCACCTCGTAGGTGATGAGCCCCTGCTGGGCGAGCGCCATCGCAATCGCGATCGTCGCCGCCGAACTCTGGATGACGGCGGTGAGCAGCATCGCCGACAAGGCGATCTTCAGCACTCCGGAGAAATTTGCGGCCGTCATCGTGGTGAAGACCTTCGCGATCTCCGGATTCTGCTTGATCGGAGCTACGCCCTTCGACATGAAGTAAAGCCCGAGGAAGACGAGGCCGAGGCCGATCACCGCGAGCCCGCAGTTATGCACCCGCTCGCCGCGCAGGAAGAAGTACATCGTCCCTCCGAGCGCCAGCCCCGCGAAACCGAGCATCTGCGGATCGGGCGCATAGGCGATGATCCACACCGTCGCCGTGGTGCCGATGTTCGCGCCGATGAGGACGTTGATCGCCTGCGGCAACGTCATAAGCGCCGTCGAGACGAAGCCCACGAGCATCACGGTGATGATCGAACTCGACTGCACGAGAATCGTGGAGAAAACGCCCGTCCCCACCCCTACCAGCCGATGACTGGTGGCATGGGCCATGAACTTCCTCAAGCCCCCGCCGGCCGTCGCCTGCAGCCCCTCGGAAAGATGCTTCATGCCAAGGAGGAAGATCCCCAGCCCGCCAAGCACTGTCAAAAAGATGGTCAGGAGCGCTTGCATAGTTTACGCAACGCCGTTTCCAGCCGCCAGGGATAGAACATCCCGTACATCCCCACCACGGCGTAAAGATAGAAGACGGCCACCAGCAGCTGCACCGCGGCAAAGCCCGAAGCGGGCACCAGCGGGCGTGTCGCCTTAAGGGCCTCGGCCGGCAGGAGCATGAAGATCCCGCTTAACGCACGAACCGGCAGGTTCTTCGGCAGCCAGATGAACGTGAGGAACGCGAGCACCGCCGCGAGAATCCAAAGTTCGCCTGGGAAGCGCTTGAGCAGACTGTCGAAGACATCGATGCCGATCGTATCGCACTCGTACGCCGTCCACGCCCAGCCGATGACCGTCAGCACCAGCGCCGCTGGGCGCGAGGCGAAAAAGCGCTCGCCGAGGGCGAGCGTTTTCCGTGGCGCCATAATCATCCCGGCGACAAGCGCCGCCAACGGGAAAACCGTCACTACCGTCCAAAACCAAACCATATCAGAAAGGCATGAAGACGATGCCGTAGATCGAAGCGGGCTTGCCGCCCATCGCCCGTAGACCGTGTTTGACGACACTGTTGTAATAGGCCGTGTCACCCGCCTTCAGGATCGTCTTCTCCCGCCCGTAGGTGAGCTCCACCTCACCGGCAATGCAGATGATCAGCTCCTCGCCCTCGTGGCTCGACACCTCGTCAACCCCGTCGGCGGCAAACTCGATGCGAAACGGATCCATATGCCGGTCGGGCTTGCCGACGGCCAGCGAATGGCTCGCGTAGCCGAGGATGTTGACGCCTTCCTGCGAGACCTTGGCGGACTCGATGTCGCTGGCGCGGGTGATGATCGGATCGGGCTTGAACTGATCGTCCATGAAGGTCCCGAGCCGCTGACCGAGCGCCCGCGAAAGCTTGGTGAGAACGCCGAGCGCCGGCAACACCTCGCCTTTCTCGATGGCGTTGACGAGCCGCTCGTCCACCCCGCTCTTTTGGGCGAGATCATAGACGCTCATGTCCAGACGCTCGCGGTATGTACGGATTCGCTGACCAACCTTGGTTTCTGCGGTCATTTTCGTTTTGCCTGCCTTACTGAAGTTTCCGGAAAATCAATCGACCCTGACGCCGATCATGCGGATGACGCGGTCGAGATCGTTATTGTCGAAGAGGTCGATCTCCAGAACGCCCTTCGTATGCTTGCCGTTCGCGTGCGTAACCCCGCTCGTAAGCCGCACGGCGCAACCGAGATGCTTCTTGAGCTTGTCAACGAGCGACCTCACGTAACCATCGGGAAGGTCGGGCGTGCCCGCCTCGCGCACCGCCACGGGCTGATGCAGCCGCTGGATGCGCTTTTCGAGCGCCCGCACGGTAAGCTGCTCGTCCACGCTGTCACGAGCCAGGAGGACGCGCTCCTTTTCGCTGTCAAGCGACAAGAGCACCTTCGCATGCCCCACCGAAAGGAGCGAACGCTGCAAGAGCGACTTCACCTCGTCCGGGAGTTCCAAAAGCCGCACCGAATTGGCAACCGTCGCCCGCCCCTTGCCCACGCGCTCCGCCACCTCCTGCTGAGTGAGGTGAAACGCATCCTGCAGGGTCTTGTAGCTGACGGCCTCCTCGATGGGATTCAGGTTCTCGCGCTGAAGGTTTTCCGTCGTCGTCATCGCGGCGGCGGTGAGGTCATCGACCTCTTTCACCACCACCTGAATCTTCGTCCAACCCGCGAGCTGCGCAGCCCTCAAGCGCCGCTCGCCGGCGATGAGCTCCCACTTGCCGCGAGCGTTCTTCCGCACCGTCGGCGGCTGGACGAGACCGTTGTTCTTAAGCGACTCGGCGAGCTCCTTGAGCTCCTCTTCCTTGAAATCGCGGCGCGGCTGGTAAGGGCTCCGCTCGATATCGAGAATGCGCAGCTCCAAAGGCGCGCCTGCTTCCGCTTTCGGAATGGACGCCACCGAACTCGACACCGACGCAGCGGTGGCGGATGCCGTCGGAATCAGCGAGCCGAGGCCGCGCCCGAGGCCGTGCTTCTTCTCAACACGCGCGGGGGCCTTCGCGGCCCCCGTCGCCTTCTTGAGAAACGGATTCCCCTTCGCCGCCATCATCAAAAGAATCCGTTGACGATCGGGAGCACCTTCACCACATTGGAAGTGATGATGTTCACGAGACCGATCTGGAAGCCCCAGACGCAGTTCTTCGCGAAGTTGACGATGGCGATCTGGCAACCATGCAGCTCCTCGGCGTGGTTGTAGAGGAAGCCGACCTGGGCACCGTACGCCGTCTTCGCGTAGTTGGCGCCGGAAATCGTCGCACCGCAGCTCTCGTTCATCGTCACATTGGCGATAAGCGAAATCTGCGCGCCGCAGATGTTCTCCTGCACGCCGCAGACGAGTTCGGTATCGAGACCGTAGATATTCTTATGGAGACCGACGCCGCCGAAGTCGGCGCCATAGGTGGTGCCGCGACAGAGGTTGCCGCCGAGCGTCGCCCGGATGCCGTAAACGTCCTTGCTCGCATAGTTAAAGACGCCGCTTGCCGCGAGACCGCGGAAAGTGTCGCGCGTCGTCGTCGCCAGCGCCACGTCCAGACCATAGACCTTCGGCGAATCGTTGTAGAAGATGCCGAGGTCGAGACCGAAGACATCCCAACGGTTGATGCCCCACGGAAGCTGAACGGGCGAGGCGAGGGAAACGGCAATCGGCGTCCAGCCGTAAGCGCCTTCCTCTTCCGCGAGCTCGATTTCATCGGCCGACGCGCTGACCAGCATCAACGCGGCCATGGCCGCTCCGCTAAACTTGATTGCACGATTCATCAGATTTAACCTCCTTATGTGGATTAAAAACGGTGATATTTTAGCGAATATCGGGGCGCAAGTCAATGCGCCCCGATTGGATGCCTCACTTCTTGAAGCTTTCCTCGACGGCGACGGCGCCCGCCACGGTCGCGCCCACCATCGGGTTGTTGCCCATGCCGATGAGACCCATCATCTCGACGTGCGCCGGCACCGAGCTGGAGCCCGCGAACTGCGCGTCGGAGTGCATGCGGCCCATCGTGTCGGTCATGCCGTAGCTCGAAGGACCCGCCGCCATGTTGTCGGGATGGAGCGTACGGCCCGTGCCGCCGCCCGAAGCGACGGAGAAGTACTTGCGCCCGTTCTCCCAGCACCACTTCTTGTAGGTGCCGGCGACCGGATGCTGGAACCGGGTCGGGTTCGTGGAGTTGCCCGTAACCGAGACGCCCACGTTCTCAAGCTGCATGATGGCGACGCCTTCGGGGACGTTGTCCGCGCCGTAGCAGCGCACATTCGCGCGCGGGCCCTTGGAGAACGCCTTCTTCGCGACGACCTTCACCTTCTCGGTCTTCGGGTTGAACTGCGTCTTCACATACGTGAACCCGTTGATGCGCGAGATGATGTACGCCGCGTCCTTGCCGAGACCGTTCAGGATGACCTGGAGGTCGGTCTTGCGGACCTTGTTCGCGTTGAGCGCGATCTTGATCGCGCCTTCCGCCGCCGCGAACGACTCGTGACCCGCGAGGAACGCGAAGCACTTCGTTTCGTCGTCCAAGAGCATCGCGCCGAGGTTGCCGTGACCGCGGCCGACCTGACGGTTCTCCGCAACCGACCCAGGGATGCAGAACGCCTGCAGGCCGACGCCGATCTCCGCCGCCGCGTCCTTCGCCTTCTTGCAGCCCTTCTTGATCGCCATCGCCGCGCCGAC
>JAZUHK010000049.1:0-32769 GCA_045641645.1 Kiritimatiellia bacterium | reverse complement strand
GAGAAGTTCGTATCGAACACCTTGTTGAACCCAAGACGCCTGAGAGCTGCGTAGATCTTGCCGGTCGTGAGTTCGCCCGGCTTCATGCCGAACGCCTCGCCGACCGCGACGCGGACGGCCGGGAAGTCGGAGGCCAAGCGGTCTTAGGAAGACAATACTAATGGCCAACTCCTTGGCCCACAGAACGACATGGCTACGATCCGACTTCCGTCCGCGTCGCCGTCGGCGAGGCGTTTGGCATGAAGCCGGGTGAGCTCACGACCGGCAAGATCTACGCCGCCCTCAGGCGCCTCGGCTTCAACAAGGTGTTCGACACGAACTTCTCCGCCGACGTGACCATCATGGAGGAGGGGACGGAGTTCATCAAGCGCTTCACGAAGGGCGGCAAGCTTCCGCTCATCACGAGCTGCTGTCCGGCGTGGACCGACTGGATGGAGAAGTACGCCCCCGACTTCACGGAGAACTTCTCGTCTGCCAAGTCCCCGCAGCAGATGCTCTCGGCGCTCGCGAAGACCTACTGGGCCGACAAGAACAAGGTTGACTTCAAGAAGGTGCACGTCACCTCGATCATGCCTTGCACGGCGAAGAAGTACGAGATCAGCCGCGACGAGTACATGAGCTCCACGGGTACGCAGGACACGGATGTCGTCCTCACCACCCGCGAGCTCGCCCGTATGATCAAGCAGGCCGGCATCGACTTCAATGCGCTTCCGGAAGAGCAGGCCGACGATCTCCTCGGCGCCTATACGGGCGCGGGCACGATCTTCGGCGTGACGGGCGGCGTGATGGAAGCCGCGCTCCGCACGGCCTACTGCCTCATCACCAAGGAGCCCAAGCCCCCGGCGATCGAGTTCAGTGCGGTCCGCGGCATGGATGGCGTCAAGACGGCGACCATCGACATCAAGGGGACGAAGGTCAACATCTGCGTCGCCCACCAGATGGGCAATGTCGAGAAGGTGCTCGACCAAGTCCGCGAGGACCTGAAGGCCGGCAAGAAGCCGCGCTACGACTTCATCGAGGTGATGGCGTGCCGTGGCGGCTGCATTGGCGGCGGCGGTCAGCCGTGCCTCGCGACGGACGCGGTTCGCGCGCAGCGCACGGCGGGTCTCTACTCCGACGACGAGAAGGCGACCTTGCGGATGAGCCACCTCAATCCCGAGGTGCAGGCGCTCTACAAGGACTTCCTCGGCGAGCCCGGCTCGGGTACGGCGGAGCGCATATTGCACACGCACTACCACAAGCGAGAGTGTTACAAGTTCAACAAGTAATGCATCGGAAAAAGCGGCGCATGTGAAACCATGCGCCGCTTTTTTAATCAAGGAGAAAAGCATCGGATGAGCGAACTGTTGATGATTCTGGTGATGGTCGGCGGAGGTCTCGGCACCTTCCTGCTCGGAATGAAGCATCTATCCGAAGGATTGCAGTCGGTCAGCGGCTCGGGGCTTCGCAAGTTCATGTCGCTCGCGACGACTCATCGTCTCGCGGGAGTGGGCACCGGCGTCGTTTCGACGATGATCGTGCAGTCGTCGTCGATCATCACGGTGATGACGGTCGGTTTCGTCTCTTCGGGGCTGATGAATCTCACGCAGGCGATCAACGTCATCATCGGCTCGAACATCGGCACGACTGGGACGGCCTGGATCATCGCCTTCGCGCCCGACGTGAAGATGCTGGGGCTTTTCGTCGTGCTCACGGGGGCGATCTTCTACTTCTTCCAGAACCGCGAGCGGCTGCACGATCTGGGGCTGGCGCTGATGGGGCTCGGGTTCATCTTCATGGGGCTTTACTGGATGAAGGAGGGCATGGAGCCGGTCAGGGAGATGCCGGCGGTCGTGGAGATGTTCAGGTCGCTGGAGGTGAATACCGCCTGGGGGATGGTCAAGTGCATCCTGGTCTCGCTCGCCTTCACGGCGGTAGTGCAGTCCTCGGCGGCGACGACGGCGATTGCGATGACGCTCGCCCAGCAGGGGCTCCTGAGTTTCGAAGCGGCGGCGGCGACGGTGTTCGGCATGAACATCGGCACCACCATGACCGCGTGGCTGGCGGCGTTCAACGGGTCGGCCGAGGCGCGGCAGACGGCGCTCGCGCATACGCTCTTTAATGTCGTGGGCACGCTCGCCATCGTGCCGTTCTTCGTGCCGGTGATCCTGCCGATCGCGACATCCTTCTTCCCGCATTACGCCGACGCGGTGGTGACGAACGGCGTCACCTCCTATCCCAATATCGCCGCGCCGATGGCGGCGATCCATACGCTTTTCAACCTCATCACGACGGCGCTCTTCCTGCCGTTCGTGAGCAAGTTCGCGGCGCTGGTCGCGCGGCTCATTCCGGCGGACGCCTCGGTCAAGCCGCATTTGAGCGCGCTCACCAAGCCGAGCCGGCTCTCGCCGGTCATCGCCTGCGATCAGGCGCTGTTGGAGGTCAACTTCATGCGCGACAGCGACCTTGAGCTGATCGACGACGTGCGCACGGTGCTGACCGGCGAAGCGGATGCGAAGACGGAGGATCACATCGTTCATCGCGAAGGCGTGCTGGACAACGTGCAGCGCGAAGTGACGGAGTTTCTCGGCAAGGTCATGGTTCGGCGCGTGCCGGCGGCGGTATCGGAGCGGGCGCGGCGGCTCTTGCGGCTGACGGACGAGTTGGAGTCGGTCTCGGACGAGGCGGCGACCATCCTCAAGGTGACGCGGCGGTTGCGCAAGGACGGGCAGGAGTTTTCCGAAATCTCGCGGCAGGTGCTGTTGAAGGTGCATGACTGCACCGCCGAGTTGGCGGCGAAGGTCTCAGGATACCTCAAGTATCCGCGTCCCGCCTTCGATTTGGCTGCGGTACAGGCGGATTCCTCGGCATTGCATGAACTCGTGCGCACGAGCCGGCAGCGGCAGCTCAACCGCATCGGGCCGGAAGATCCCAATTCGGCCGTCCGGGTTCTGGTGGAACTCGATGTACTCAACGCCTACGAGCGGGTGCGCGCCTATTACCTCAACATCGCCGAGACGCTTGCAGGCGGCAAGTGAACCCTTAAACGACCGAAATCATGTATTGTCCTGAATGTCTGAAGCCGTTTCCTGCGGATCTCGCCGACTCGCTGCTGGAGATGGCGCTGGAGCGCACGGGGATCGGCAAGGATCGTCTGGAAAACCTGTCCGACGAGGAGAAGCGTCGTTTAGACGAGGTGACCTGGCGGCTCGTGACGGCCGCCGACGTGAGCGACAAGCCGTGCGGAGATTAGATCATGCATGCATCATTGTCTGACATCGTGGCGGACGTGTCCGCGAATTCCATCGAGGCCGGGGCCGGGCTTGTTCAGGTCTTCGTCGTCGAAAAGGGCGGGACGATCGAGCTGAAGGTCGTGGATGACGGCAAGGGGATGCCGCCCGAGATCGTCGCGCGCGCGTTCGATCCGTTCTACACCGAGCCGGGGAAGCACGACGCGCGCAAGATCGGGATGGGGCTGCCGTTCGTCAAGCAGACGTGCGACGCTTGCGGCGGGACGGTCTGTCTCCGGAGCGAGCAGGGCAAGGGGACGACGCTCGTCTGCACCTTTCAGGCGGACAACATCGACCTGCCGCCGATGGGGAATCTCGCGGCGGCGGTTCTGTCGCTCTTTAATTTCGAAGGCGACTTCGATCTCGTCTTTACCCATGTGAAGGGCGAGAGCGAATATTCGATCTCCCGGCTTGAGCTCAAAGACGCCGTCGGCGGCTTCGATTCCGTCGAGGGACTGTCCCTCGCCAAAGAGTTCCTGCAGGGACAGGAAGAGGCGCTTTAGCGCGTCGAGGGCTTGAGCTCGGCGAGAGCGACGGCCGCCGCGAATTGCGAAAGGGGAGTCGTGAGGATGCCGACGCCCTCGCGCTCCGCGGCGGCCTTCATGTCGTCGGGGACGGGGCGCCCCTGGCAGATGACGACGGCCTCGATGCCGGCGAGCGTGCAGACGGCGATGGCGTTGAGGTGGTTCTGGATCGTGATCAGGACCGATTCGTCGCCGCAGTGGCCCATCACGTCGGAGAGGAGGTCGCCGGAATAGGCGTTCAAGATTGTCGCGTTCGGGTTGTCGACGACGATGGTTCCGTTGACTTTGGCTACGAGTTCTTGGAAGGTCATTTTGGTGGGTTTGATGGCGGGTTGATTTTCGTAGGTGGAATGATGGGATTGGAATTTCAAATTTCAAATTTCAGATTTCAGAGCGTGATTTGAGATTTGGTGGATTTGAGATTTTAGATTTGAAATTTGAGATTCACTGTTCGCATAATCCTGGCCTTTTATCGTATCGCCTGCGTGCTGCGGCAACGCGGATAATGGCTGCACCCCCAGAAGGCGCGCCCATTGCGATCATGGCGCTTGACCATCGGCGCGCCGCATTCCTGGCAGGATGGCGCACCGGCGGCGGCAAGCGCCGTGTCCTCGGTCTCCTTGAGGGCGATGAGAGCATTGAACTTTTCGCGCACATATTCGGCATGGCGACCTTCGACAAGGGCCTTGCTTTCGGCCGCCGCATTGAACTTCTCGCGAAACTCTTCAAGGAGACCGGCCTTTACGTATTGGGTTCGCGCCTGATCGTCCAGATGACGTTGACCGGCGATATCGGTGTTCTTGAGCGCCTCGATCCATCCGTAAAGCTGGCGGGAGACGTCGGCGCAGTGCTCGGCGGCGGCGGCGATGGCGTCTGACTCGGCTTCCATGCCGCCGAGCTTCGGGGCGAAGCGTAACATGGAGCGGGTTTCGCCGCAGCTACCGCGGGAGATGTAAAGGAAGTTGATTAGATCGGCGGTGCTGCCGCGCTCGAAGCCCTCGGCGATGTTGTTGGAGACGGAGAGAGCGGCGCGGCGGATCTGGTTGACCAGATCGCCGCGGAACTTGAAGGCGGGGTGCGCGGTGAGTTCGAAGATTTCGGCTGCAAGGTCTGTCGCCAGCTGCCAGACCGGAAGATCTTCAAAGGATTTGTATGAGGCCATAGGAGGGTGATTTGAGGGGTTGGAGGTTAGGATGTTTGGATTTATAATTTCAGATTTCAGATCTTAGATTTCAGATGGCTTTTAGTTTTTAGTTTTAGTTTTAGATTTGTGATTTCAGATTTCAGATCTCAAATTTCAGATTTCGGATTTCAGAGGGGAATTTCGGATTTGAAATTTGAAATTTGAGATTTGAGATTCTGCTTTGAAAATTCATCAGCATTCAAAAGCTCGTAAGCCGCGGAGAAAGGCGCGTCGCCTTGGCAGCAAAGACATCCTTGAGCGCGGCAATGGTGAAGTCGGGAATGTCCGCTTCCGTCCAGACGCGGGCGACATCATCGAGGTTGTGCGCGTCGGAAGACCGCGTGACGGCGTAGCCCGCGGCCTTGGGCAGCCAGACGGCTTCATCGGCGGTGCGCGAGAGCTCGACGGCATCGAAGTAGCTGAAGGCGGGACCCGGTGAGGACTCCGCGCTCGCCAGCGGGGGTTCCGGGATTTCGCCCAGCGCGGAGAGAACCGAGAAGTTCGGACGGTCGATGTGCGCGGCGAGGTAGAGCCCGCCGAGTTCGCGGACCTTCGCCGCTGTCTCGGGAATCGTCCTTTGGCAGCCCATCGCGAGAATGCGCCATTCCATCTCCACAATATCGTCATCCCAGGTGACGACGGGCTGGTCGCCGAAGGTCTCGGGATCGTTCACGCGCTTGGGCATCGCCGCATACACCCAGTCGGTAAGCGCGAGCGCCTGCTCGGTGGTGTCGAAGAGCGCGACGGTATGCACTTCCTCCGCCGTCTGCACCTCCATCCCGTAGAGGCATTTGAGGCCCGCTCGCCGCGCGCACTCCGCAATCGCCGGTGTGTTCCTGGCCGACTGGTGGTCGGTGAGCGCGATACCGCCCATTCCGGCGGCACGCGCGCGCGCCACGATCTCGGACGGCGACATCTCGAGATTCGCGCAGGGGCTCAGGCAGCTGTGGATGTGGAGGTCGAATTTCACTACGGGACATTATAGCAAACTTGAACGGAATTTAGTATAATTGTCCCACCATGAACATCAAAGACATTGTCAAGACCCTTGAAGGCACCCTCGTCGCGGGCGGCGAATCCGACCGCACGGTGGGAACCGTGGTGGCGAACGATCTGATGAGCGACGTGCTCCTCAACGACGGCGACGACATTCTCCTCCTTACTTCGCTTGCCTCCGACCAGGCCATTCGCACGGCGAACATCGTCGGCGCGATGGCGGTCGTCGTCCATAACGCCAAGCCCTTGCCGCAGACGATGTGCCAAGTGGCGGATACGCTCGGGATCCCGCTTATCAGCTCGCCGCTGTCGAAGTACGATAGCTGCGTGCGCATTCACGATTTTCTGGCTAAAGAGGCGTAAGGGTGGAGTATAAGCCCACAATTCTGACCGGCGGCGAGAAGCGCAGCGACGACCAGATCATGGCCGCGCACGAGCAGAAGATGGTCAAGCGCGTCTCGGGCCCCGGCATCCCCGGCTCCCAGGGCGCCGGCGAACCGCTGGTGGTGATGGAGCTTTTGCAGCGGTTGCGGGTGAAGGACGTGATGCGCAAGCGCGACATCGCCTCGGTCGTGCGCACCGACTCGATGCGCTACGCCCAGAACCTGATGAAGCGCAACCACATCTCGGGCGTGCCGGTGCTGGAGGACGGGCGGCTCTTCGGCATCGTCTCCATCAACGACATCATCGTCGCGCTGGAAGGCGGTTGGATCGGCGAGCCCTGCCAGAAGCACATGTCCACCAACCTCGTCGTGCTCGAGGAGGATATGCCGCTCGCGTTCGCGATCAAGTACTTCCAGAACTACACCTTCGGCCGTTTCCCCGTCCTCGACAAGGACCGCAATTTCGTGGGCATCGTCTCCCAGCGCGACGTGACGCGCGTCCTTATGCAGGAGCTCACCAACGAGCTCGCGCGGCTGGAAGGCAGGCCCGCCGTGCAGACCGGCGGCGAGGCGCGGAGCGAGAGCAGCAACCTCCCCTATTATTCGATGCGCCAGTTCGTCATCGTCCATAACGATCTCACCAACGCCGGCAAGGCGGCGAACGAGATCAAGAAGATGATGAAGGACGCGGGGATCGACAACAAGCTCATCCGGCGCGTCGCCGTCGCCGCCTACGAGCTGGAGATCAACATCTGCATCCATTCCGTCGGCGGCACGCTCACCTTCGTCCTCGACGACAAGGAGGCGCAGATCGTGGCGAAGGACCGCGGTCCGGGCATCAAGGACGTGGAATGGGCGCTTCGCGACGGCACCTCGACCGCCAACGACTGGATTCGCTCGATGGGCTTCGGCGCGGGGATGGGGCTTTCGAACTCGAAGCGCGTTGCCGACACCTTCGATATCGTATCCAAGATTCCCTCGGGCACCACCGTGATGTGCGGCTTCAGGCTGGTGCAGAGCGCGCCCTGAGCGAGCGGCGGCCGGGTCTTTCGACGGCCAAATATGATACAATAGTCCGTTATGGCGACCGATGTCAAAGCACTGATGGCGAAGGTGGGGAAGATGCGTATCCTCACCAGCCGCCTGATTGACGACCAGCTTTCTGGCGACTACCACTCCACCTTCAAGGGGCAGGGGGTGGAGTTCGACGAAGTGCGCCCTTATGTCGTCGGTGACGACGTGCGGACGATCGACTGGAACGTCACCGCCCGCACGGGGCTTCCCTACATCAAGCGCTTCTCCGAAGAGCGCGAACTCACCGTCCTCTTTCTCGTCGATGTCTCGGGTTCGCAGGGCTATGGTTCGGTGCAGCGCTCGAAGATGGAGCTCGCCGCCGAGGTGACGGCGCTTTTGGCGCTTACCGCCATTCGCAATCAGGACAAGATCGGCCTCATTCTCTTTTCGGATCAGATCGTCAAGTACATTCCGCCGCGCAAGGGGCGCGACAGCGTGATGCGCCTCGTGCGCGAAGTGCTGGCGGCGGAGGACGAGGCGAAGGGCGGCACCGATATCGCCGCGGCGCTCAGGTTCCTGAACGGCGTGCAGAAGCGCAAGGCCGTGGTCTTCCTCGTCTCCGACTTCCTCCAGCCCTCGCAACTTTCTTTCCACCGTCTCCTGCGCGCGACCGCGCGCCATCACGACATGATCTGCGTGCCGGTCTCCGATCCGGCCGAGCGCGAACTTCCCGATGTGGGGCTGGTGGAACTGGAGGATCCGGAGACGGGGCTTTTGGAGCTCGTGGACACTTCGTCCGCGCGGGTGCGCCGCGCCTTTGCGGCGGCGGCCGCCGCCGAACGGGAGGCGCTGGACGCCTTCTTCCGGAAAAACGGAATCGACACGATGAAGCTCTCTACCGACCATTCGCCCATTGACGAGGTGCGTGCGCTCTTCAAGCGCCGCGCCAGAAAGCACCGCCCATGACGACTGCGATCCTCTTGGCGGCGGCACTTTTGGAAATGAGCCGCAACGGCATCGACCTCACCCTTGAAGCCGATACGGAAACCGTGGATCCGGCGCGGAGCGTCCTACTGACGCTCACGGTGAAGGCGCCGGCGGATGTCAAGGTGACGATGCCCGATTTCCGCGACCGCGTCCGCGGTTTTTCGCTGGCTGAGGATTTCGAGGAGCCGGCCAGGGCGGCGAGCGACGGCGCGACGGTCCGCCGCACGAACTGGAAGCTTGTCCCCGAGCCGTGTGCCGACGAGTACAAGATCGCCCCGTTCGTCGTGCGCGCGTCGCCCGTCCTCCTCTCGAAGCAGTCGGATGACGGCAAGTTCTCCTTTTATGCGGGGCCCGTCCGCTTCGAGAGCCCCGCCGCGCGCGAACCGGTGACGGGGGAGATGGAGTGCGATCCCAAGAAGGAGCTGCCGCCGCTTTCGTGGAAGCTGGTGGGGCAGGTGTCGCTGGCGCTCGTGGCGCTCGCCGCCGTGCTGACGGGGCTGGTGGTCGGCTGCCGGTATCTCGCCCGTCGGGTGAAGGAGCATCGGATGAGTCCCATCGAGCGCGCGTGGGTGGAGCTTGACCGCCTGCTCAAGAAGGGACTCCCCGGCCGCGGGCGCTACAAGGACTTCTATGTGGAGCTGACGATGGTCGTCCGCCGCTATGTCCAGCGCAAGTACGGCATTCGGGCGCCGCATCTCACCACAGAGGAGTTCTTCGCGGAGCTCGCCCGGTCGGGCGGCAGGGCGGCGGGGCAGGCGCCTCGCCTCCGGCGGTTCCTCGAAAGCGCCGATCTCATCAAGTTCGCCGGAGTCGAGGCGACGCCGGAAATGGCCGATGCCGCGACGGATTCGGCGCGCGGATATCTGCAGGGCGATCAGGAGGCGGCGAAATGAGCTTTGCGAATCCCTGGTTCCTGCTCGCCTTGGTGCCGCTCGCCTTCGCGGCGTGGCGGCTCTTGCGCCGCGCGCGGCGCTCGGGGTTGCGCTTTTCCGCCGTCGGGCTGATTCCGCGGAGCGCCGCTTCCTGGCGCGCGCAGCTCGCCGCGCTCACGCCCTTCGTCCTGCTGGCGGGGCTCTCGCTCCTGGTGCTCGCGTCCGCGCGTCCGCGCACGCCGCTCGCGCACGAGAGGCGTTCGGTCGATGCGCTAGCGATCTGCATGACGGTGGATGTCTCGGGTTCGATGGAGGCGCTGGACCTTACGCCGAGGGGGGCGCGGTTCACGCGCGAGACCACGCGCCTCGCGGTCGTCAAGAAGCTCTTCGCCGAGTTCGTCGAAAAACGCCGCGACGACCTCATCGGGCTCGTCACCTTCGGCGGCTATGCCGCCACCCGCAGTCCGCTCACGGCGGATCACGCGGCGCTCCTCAATGTCCTCAAGGGCGTGGAAGTGCCCACGGTGTCCCTCGACGCGCGTGGGCAGGCGATCGCGCCCGACGAGCAGATGACGGCGGTCGGCGATGGGCTCGCGACGGCGCTCGCCCGGCTCAAGGACGCGAAGCCCAAGTCGAAGGTGGTGATTCTCCTTTCGGACGGCGTGAGCAATACGGGTGCCGTCGAGCCGAAGGCGGCGGCGGAGGCGGCGGCGAAGCTGGGCGTCAAGGTCTATGCGATCGGCATCGGCACGCGCTCGCGCAGGACGCCGATCTTCGGGCGGGACTTCTTTGGGCGCGAGGTCGTCCAGTACATGAACATGACCTTCGACGAGGCGGAGCTCAAGGCGATTGCGCAGACGACGGGCGGCATGTACTTTCCGGTCGATGACCGCGATTCGCTCGCGAAGGCGCTGGAGGAGGTCGACCAGCTGGAGAC
Source organism: Kiritimatiellia bacterium (assembly GCA_045641645.1). Taxonomy (GTDB): domain Bacteria; phylum Verrucomicrobiota; class Kiritimatiellia; order RFP12; family UBA1067; genus UBA1067. Next base: position 22,604 of record JAZUHK010000049.1, on the reverse strand, counting down.
GACGGAACTTGAAGCCGACGCCTACGACCGCTGGGCGGAACATTTTGCGGGCCTGCTCCTGCCGGGGGTCCTGCTGGTGCTGCTGGCCGTCACGCTTTCCATGGCGGTTTCGCGGAGGGTCGCCTGATGCACCGTTTGCTCGTTGAGGCGGCGGAACTCGAAAAGGAGCGCGCCCGGCTTCCGGCGGCGGCGGCGCGGCATTTGAAGGTGCTGCGCATGGAGGCGGGCGAGCAGGTGGAGCTCTTCGACGGGCGCGGCGGTGCGCGCGTCTATGCGTATCAAGCGGGGGAACTGACGGCCGCCGGGCCGCTTCGCCGCGTAGAGCGGCCGGCCGCCGAGCTGGTGCTCTTCGCTTGCGTCACCAAGGGCTCGCGCTGGGACTGGACCATCGAAAAGGCGACGGAACTCGGCGCCTCGCGCATCGTTCCCGTCATCAGCGAACGGACGATCGTGCGCCTCGCCGCCGCCGAGCGGGAGGCGAAGCGCGCGCGTTGGCAGCGGATTGCCGAGGACGCCGCGCGCCAGTCGGATGCGCTGTGGGTGCCGGAGATCGCCGCGCCGGTCGATTTCGCCGCATCCCTTGCCGAGGTGCGAAGGCTTCGCTGCTTCGTGGGCGCGATCCTTCGCGATGGGCGCGCGGCGATGCCGATTGCCCGCGCGGTGGTGGCGGCGAAGGGAGAGCGGGCGCTTGCGGTCTATGTGGGGCCCGAAGGGGATTTCACCCCGGCGGAGCTGGAGGCGTTGATGGCAATCGCCACGCCCGTCAGTTTCGGCACCACCATCCTCCGCGCCGAGACCGCGGCGATCTACGCGCTTTCGGTGCTGAAGGCGGCGTTGGATTCGTAACGCGGCTTAGCCTTTAGAAGTCGAGTTCCAGCCGCCCGGAGAGCGGCAGCTTCACCCGGTTGAGTCCCTTGACGAGCGCCTCGGGCGCGGCGGCTTCCTTGCCGAAGGTGTCGAAGACCCGGATGGCCTTGGGCTTGGCGGCGAGATCGACGACCAGCTCCTTCTCGCCTGTCGCATTGAGGAAGATGACCTTGCGATCGGCTTCGCCGGACGGCGCGATGAATCCGGGCGAATAGACGCCCACGATGCGCTCCCTGGCGCTTTCGCCTTCAATCAGCGGATAGCTGAGATTCGGATAGTGCGGGCGGAACGCGCCCTTGAGGAGTGCCTCCTTGTGCGCCTGCGAGAAGGCGATCCACGCGCGGATCATCTCGTGGTGGCTTGGCGGAATCTCGCGGAACATCATCGAATACTGGACGACGCCGAAGAGCGCGCTCATCACCGCGAGCGCCGCGTGTTCGGCGGTATCGGCCTTGTTCCATTCGAGCATGTCGGCATGCACGGCCTTGGTGCCCGAGGTGAGACGCAACGCGGCGATGCGCGTGCGGTTCGCCGTGCGGTCGCCGGGGCAGTCGGCTGCGCGCATCATGTTGCCGTACTTGCGGATGACGGGGCCGATGTAATTCTGCCGGAACTCGATGAGCACATCCGGCTTCAGCGCCTTGAGCCGCGCCGTCACTTCCTTCAGCAGTCGGTCAACGGCGACGCACATCGAATCGGTATCGCGCCGCGGGTCCGGCTCCAGCAGCTTCGGGTGTTTGCCGAAGATGGTGGAGTCGAATTGGTCGATGAAGTCGAGCTTCACGCCGTCGAGCCCCCAATCGCGAATCGCGCGCTCGTAAACGCCGACGAGATAGTTGCGCACTTCGGGATAGCGCGGATCGAGGACGCAGGTGCCGTCGCCGTGGTCGTCGAGGATCATGTCTTGGAACCGCTCGTAGGCGAAGCGCGAATTCTTACCGACGAAGGGCACCGAGAACCACATCATATACTTCATCCCCAGCTGGTGAACGCGCTCGACATGGGCGCGAATATCGGGAAAGCGGTTGGTGGAAACCTCCCAGTCGCCGCAGAAGGAATAGCCGCGGCTGTTGTCGTCGGTCTGCCAGCCGTCATCGACGATGATCACCTTCATTCCGGCTTTCGCCGCGAGCGCGCATTCCGCCTCGATGTCGGCGGCGAAGAGGTTCTGGTGGAACTGGTACCAGGTGGAGTAGAGCGGTGCGAAGGCGTCTTCGGGGACGGCGTCGTCGCGCCCGCCGATTTCCGCGAAGATCCAATCGGCGCCGTCGCGGACGGCGCTGGCGAAGGGGCGCTTGCGCGCGTCGATGCGGAGTTTGACCGAATACGCCGAAAGCGGCGCCTCTTTCTGGGTGAGGAACTCGAGATTCGCCTTGATGCGGCAGTCCTCTTCGATCAGCCCGCCGCGAAATTCGGTGAAGCGCGCCGCCTCGCTCGCCGCCACCGTGAGGCGCGCGGCATCCTGAGAATCGAAGTAGCAGTAGAGGGGGAGTTTCTGCGAAAGCTCGCTTGCGCGCCAGCAGGACCAGTCGGGCGCGAGGCTGAAGAAGTCGGCGCCTTGTTCCCAGAAGTGGTCATGCCCAAGTTGCGGGACGGAGAAGCCGACATTAAACTTCGGGGCGTTCGTCGGGGCGGGAGCGGAAAGGGTGACGGTGATCTCGTCGGTGCCGTCGATGCCCTTGGCGGCGGACCAGGCGAAGCTCCAGTTGCCTTTTTCGGGGACGGTGAGAGTGACTTCGCCAACCGAGTCAAGGGTCAACTTGCGCTCCAGCGCTTCGGCGGAGGCGAACAAAGGAAGGATGGCGAACAATAGTGAGATGTTTTTCATAGGGGTGATTATATCAAAAAGCGCGGCACTTATGCTATAATCTCTTGCACCTATGATAAAAGTGATTCTGCTTGCCATTCTTCAGGGAGTCGCGGAGTTCCTGCCGATTTCCAGTTCTGGTCATCTCGTCATCGGCCAACGCCTCCTGGGGCTCGACATTCCAGGATTGCGGCTTGATCTCGCGCTGCACTTCGGAACGCTCTTGAGCATCTTCGTCTTCTATCGCGCCACCATCGTGCGCATCGTTTCGCGCTGCGAGTGGCGGTATGTGCTCAAGATCGTCTTGAGCGCCGTGCCGGCGATTTTCGTTTACTTTGCCTTTCGGAATCAGATTGACGCGCTCTTTGAGAATGCAAGGATGGTGGGGGCGCTGTTGATGTTCACGGGCGCGGTTTTGATGGGTACGCGCTTTTTCCCGCGTGGGCGGCGCGAGGTTTCGCCCCTGCGGGCGTTCCTTATGGGAATGGGGCAGGCGTTGGCGCTCCTGCCCGGCGTGTCGCGGAGCGGCATGACGCTGGCGAGCGCCCGGGTGGGGAAGGTCGATCCCGAGAAGTCGGCCGAGTTCTCCTTCCTGATGTCGGCGCCGCTTATTCTGGGCGGAGTGCTGTTGGAGGTGGGCAAGGCGTTGGGCGACGATTCGGCGGGTTCGACGGGGGAGATATCCTGGGCGGCGTGCGCGGTCGGAGCGGCAGTGGCGGCGGTGGTCGGCTTCTTTTCGCTCAAGCTGCTTATGCGTTCGCTCAAGGGACGGTGGTTCTGGCTCTTTGGTCCTTATTGCCTCGCGGCAGGGCTCCTGACGCTGATTCTCGTCCGCTGATGGAGGCAAGGCCTCGGCGTATTTGGTATAATATCCGCCAATGAAAACGGCGTTGGTAACGGGCGGAGCGGGCTTTCTCGGCAGCCACCTCTGCGAGCGGCTCTTGGGCGAGAACTATCGGGTGGTTGCAATTGACAACCTCTACACGGGCTCACGGGCGAATATGAAGGCGTTCGCGAAGCACAGAAACTTCACCTTCATCCGCGCGGACCTCACGAGTGTTGGTCCTTGCAAGACCACGGTTGGCGCGCATCCGGAGCTTCAGCGGGTCAAGTGGGACGAGATTTACAACCTGGCTTGTCCGGCCTCGCCGGTCCACTACCAGGCGAAGCCGCTCCTGACGACGCTATCATCGGTCGTTGGCGTCTTATACTGTCTTGGCCTCGCCGTCAAGAGCGGCGCGAAGCTGCTCCACGCCTCGACGAGCGAAATCTACGGCGATCCGCTCGTCCATCCACAGGAGGAACACTACTGGGGCAATGTGAACACGATCGGCGTCCGCAGCTGCTACGACGAAGGTAAGCGCGTCGCCGAGACGCTGCTCGCCGACGCAATCCGCGAATGCGATGTCGATGCGCGGATGGTGCGCATCTTCAATACCTACGGCCCCAGGATGCACCCTCAGGACGGGCGCGTCGTCTCCAACTTCATCATGCAGGCGCTCGGCAACAAGAACCTCACGATCTACGGCGACGGCTCGCAGACGCGCTCCTTCCAGTATTGCGACGACCTCATCGACGCCTTCCGCGCCTACATGAAGCTTCCGAAGGCGAAGGTTCGCGCGTTTTTCAAGAAGCATCGGCTCGGGGCCCCCGTCATCTACACGGGGAATCCCGGCGAGTACACCGTCGGGGAGCTCGCGGGGAAGACGCACAAGCTGATTCCGGAATCGAAATCGAAAATCGTCTTTAAGCCGCTTCCGGGCGACGATCCGAAGAAACGCAAGCCCGATATCGCGCTCGCGAAAGCGCTCCTCGGCTGGGAGCCGAGGGTGCGGCTTGACGAGGGGCTGAGGAAGACCATCGCCTATTTTAGGACGGTTCGATGAAGACGCGGCAATTCTGGTATCCGCTTCCGGAGCGGCTTATCGCCCAGCATCCCGCCGAGCGGCGCGGTACCGAGCGGATGATGGTGCTGCATCGGGCGACGGGGGTGATCGAGCATCGGCACATCGCCGATATCGTCGAGTACTTGACGGCGAATGACCTCTTGGTGGTTAACGATACGAAGGTCTTCCCCGCGCGACTGATCGGCGAGTGGCCGGATACGCATGGGGTGGTGGAGGTGCTGATGGTCTCCGCCGCGCCTGCGTCCGAAACCGTGGCGGCGGGATCGCTCGCGATTCCCACGATGAGCACCGAGGGGCTCGTGTGGAACTGCATTCTCGGCTCGGGGCGGAAGTGCCGCGAAGGGCAGGAGGCCGTCTTCGGACCGAAGGGTGAGCTCAAGGTGCGGCTCTTAAAGCCGCTCGCTGGGATTGGAATGTGGCAGGTGGAGTTCATCTGCGAGCGGCCGCTCATGGAGCTTTTGGACGAATTCGGCCATACGCCCGTGCCGCCATATGTGAAACGCGAGGGGACGGCCGAGGAGGAACGCGAGGATCGTGCGCGTTACCAGACGATTTACGCGCGGGAGGTCGGTTCGGTCGCCGCGCCGACGGCGGGGCTCCATTTTACGCCGGAGATTTTTGCCGCGCTCGAAGCGAAGGGCGTGAAGCGCGTTGCGGTCACCCTGCATGTGGGGCCGGGGACTTTCCGCCCGGTGAAGGCCGACAATATCGAAGACCATCAGATGGATTTCGAGGCGTTTTCGGTTTCTCCCGAGGCGGCGGAGGCGATCAATGCGTGCAAAGCGCGCGGCGGGCGCGTCTTCTGCGTCGGCTCGACGACGGTGCGGACGCTCGAGACGGTGGCGGCCGGACTTGAACAATCCGACAATCGGACAATCGAACAATCGAACAATGTGGTCGAGCCCGGAACGGGCGCGAGCAACATCTTCATCTATCCGCCGTATCGTTTCAGGGTCTGCGACGCGATGCTCACCAACTTCCACCTGCCGCAATCGACGCTCCTTATGATGATTTCGGCGCTGGCGGGGCGCGAGCGCGTCCTTTGCGCGTATGCGATGGCCGTTCAGAAGAACTACCTGTTCTTCAGTTACGGCGATTGCATGCTTATCGTTTGACCCCCTTGCGCGCGGCGCGTAAATATGAGATAATATCCGCTCATTTTGTGAGCCCGAGGCGGGCGAACTATCAAGGAGACAAGCAATGGCAAAGCGTGACATTCCGCTCGAGAGAGTGCGTAACTTCGGCATTATGGCCCATATCGACGGTGGCAAGACCACGACGTCGGAGCGTATCCTCTTCTATTCCGGCAAGAACTACAAGATCGGCGAGGTGCATGACGGCGCCGCGACGATGGACTTCATGGTCCAGGAACAGGAGCGCGGCATTACGATTCAGTCCGCCGCGACCTGCGTTCAGTGGGGTGACTACCGCCTGTCGCTGATCGATACTCCCGGACACGTGGACTTCACCGCCGAGGTGGAGCGCTCGCTCCGCGTCCTTGACGGTGCGGTCGCCCTCTACTGCGCGGTCGGCGGCGTCCAGCCGCAGTCCGAGCAGGTGTGGCGCCAGAGCGAGAAGTACAAGGTGCCGAAGATCGCGTTCGTCAACAAGATGGACCGCGTGGGCGCCAATTTCTACAGCGTCATGGAGCAGATGAAGAGCCAGCTCGGCGCGAACCCGGTGCCGGTCGTCATCCCGATTGGCGCGAGCGAGACCTTCGAGGGCGTCATCGACCTCATCAAGATGAAGGCGCTCTACTTCGACATGAAGTCGCTCGGCAAGACGGTGCTCGAAAAGGACATCCCCGAAGAGTATCTGGAGAAGGCGAAGGAATACCGCCAGAAGATGCTCGAGTCGGCGGCGGAGCAGGACGACGCGCTCATGGAGAAGTTCTTCGCGGGCGAGGAGCTCACCAACGAGGAGATCGAGATGGGGCTCAGGAAGGGCTGCCTCTCGCGCGCCATCACCCCCGCGTTCTGCGGCACGGCGTTCAAGGACAAGGGCATCCAGCCGCTCCTCGACGGCGTCTGCAAGTATCTTCCCTCCCCGCTCGATACGGGCGCGGCGGTCAGCCAGGACAATCCCGACGAGAAGCGCGAGGTCTCCGACACCGAGCCGTTCTGCGGGCTCGCGTTCAAGATCATGAACGACCCGAAGTCGGGCGGCAAGATCACCTTTGTGCGCGTCTATTCGGGCACGATGAAGCTCGGCGCCGAGATGCTCGACTCGACGATCGACAAGGAGCAGCGCATTTCGCGCCTCTTCCGCATGCATGCGTCGAAGCAGGAGCCGCTTGACGAGGCGCATGCCGGCGACATCGTCGCCTGCGTGGGTCTTACCGAGACGCGCACGGGCGACACCCTCTGCGATCCCGAGCATCCGATCACGCTGGAGTCGATCGACTTCCCGGCGCCGGTCATTTCGGTGGCGGTCAAGCCCAAATCCCGCGGGGATAACGAGAAGCTCGGCGTCGCCTTGCACGCGCTCGCGATGGAAGACCCGACCTTCGTCGTCACCTTCGACCAGGAGACGAGCGAGACGATCATCGCCGGCATGGGCGAGCTCTACCTCGAAGTCATCGTCGATCGTCTGAAGCGCGAGTTCAACGTCGATTGCGACGTGGGTGCGCCGCAGGTCGCCTATCGCGAGACGATTCAGACCAAGGTCGAGAACGAATACAAGCACGTCAAGCAGTCGGGTGGTCGCGGTCAGTACGCGCACGTGTGCCTCCGCCTCGAGCCGCAGGAGCCCGGCAAGGGCTTCGAGTTCGTCAACGAGGTCAAGGGCGGCGTGATTCCTACCGAGTACATCCCGGCGGTCGAGAAGGGCGTCAAGAAGGCGCTCGAGTCCGGTCCGCTCGCGGGCTTCCCGGTGGTGGACGTCAAGGCGACGGTGTATTTCGGCTCCTATCACGAGGTGGACTCGAACGAATTCGCGTTCATCACCTGCGCGATGCAGTGCTTCAAGCAGGCGTTCCTGAAGGCGAAGCCGCAGCTCCTCGAGCCGATGATGGATGTCGAGGTCGTCGTTCCCGAGCAGTACATGGGCGCGGCGAACGGCTCGATCAACCAGCGTCGCGGCCGGATCGAGGGCATGGAGGACCGCGCGGGCGTCAAGCTCCTTAAGGCGACCGTGCCGCTCGGCGAGATGTTCGGCTACTCGAACGCGATCCGCACCGTGACGCAGGGCCGCGGCTCGTTCACGATGATCTTCAAGCAGTACGAAGCGGTGCCGAAGAACATCGCGCAGGAAGTCGTCGAGAAGCGCATCAAGGAAGGCAAGGTCCGCCCGATGGCGGACTAAGGCCGCCTCCTCGGTCGCTCTAAAAGGCCAACCGAGATGAGCGAAGGCGCGTTTTTCAGGGACCTCGCAATCCTGATGACGGCAGCCGGGCTCATCTCGGTGCTTTTTACCCGTCTCGGCTGGCCCAAGGTTATCGGCTACATCCTCGGCGGCATTGCGCTCGGCGGCCATACCTGGGGCGGCAGTTTCCTCTCCAGCACCGAGACGGTGCAGACGATCGGCCAGCTGGGTGTTGTCTTTCTGATGTTCTCGATGGGCCTGTGGTTCTCGGCTCGCGAGATGAAGCGTATCAAGACCGTAGCCGTCCCCGTGGCGCTCGTCGATACGATCGTCATGACCTGGCTCGGCTATACGGTCGGGACGCGCGTCTTCGGTTGGGGCGCCGTTCCTTCGCTCTTCCTCGGGGCGGCCATCTGCGATTCTTCTACGACGATGCTCGCGAAGGTGATCGGCGAAATGCGGGCCTCCGACCGTCCCTTCGTCAGGTTCGCCATCGGCTCTTCGGTGTGCGAGGACATCGTCTGCGTGGGCATGATCGCGCTGGTGACTGGCGTGGCGCTCGGTGGCGGCATGAGCGTTTCGGGCGCGGCGCTTTCCATCGGCGGGCTCGTGGTCTTCATCCTCGCCACCCTCGTCTTCGGAATGATCTTCATTCCGCGGCTCCTCGTCTCCGTGGGCAAGACGGGGGATCCGGAGGCACTTATCCTGACGGCACTCGGCTGTCTTTTCTTCGTCTCCACCATCGCCTATCAGTTTCATTTTTCGCTGGCGATCGGTGCCTTTCTCGTGGGGGTTATCGTGGCTGCTTCCGATGTGCGGCGCAAGATCTCCGAGCTTTTCGCCCCCCTGCGGTCGATGTTCGCCGCAGTCTTCTTCGTCTCCATCGGGCTGCTGATCGATCCGCTGGCCTGCGGTCGCCATCTGCCGGCGATCATCCTCGTCTCGCTGCTGGTCATCGTGGGCAAGTTTCTCAACGTCACTTTTGCCGCGCTCCTCGCCGGCGAGCGGGTGAAGACGGCCGTGCAGATGGGGATGGCACTCGCGCAGATCGGCGAGTTCGCCTTTATGGTGGCGCTTCTTTACGCTTCCACGACGGGGGACTGGCAGAGTCCGCTTTACCAGATCGTCGTGGCGGTTTCGCTTCTGACCACGATCCTCAATCCGTTCATGATCCGCGCCTCGGAGGCGGTGGCTTCGCGAATCGAGGCGCGGATTCCCGTGCGCATCAAGAACGCGCTCGACGAATACCACGGCATGGTCGTCAAGTTCCGCGAGACGACGGACGTGGAGGGGGAGCGCCTGATCATCCGTCGGGCGGTGACGGTGCTGGCGGTGACGGCAGGGCTCACCTTCGCCGTTTCGACCGTCTGCGGCGCCCTGCATCACATCGACTACACGCGCTTCGCGCCGTGGATGGAGCGGTACGACTGGGTGGTCTTCTTCCTGGCGGCGAATCTTTTCGCGCTTTCAATGCTGCCGATGATCCTGCGTTCGGCGCGGCAGCTCGGCGAGGCGATCGGCCGGATTCTCGCCGGTGGCGAGGCGAAGTGGATGGAGACGGTGCGTCATGCGACGGCGCTGGGCGTGACGATCGCCGTCCTCGTCCTCTATTTCGCCGAGGTGGTGATGATCAACGTGAATCTTACGCCGTCGAGTCCGCTGGCGGGCGGGGTCGTGACGTTGATCCTCGTGGCGGCGGCGGTGTTCGGCTGGCGTTTCTTCAAGAAGGCGGGTTCCCGCGCGGTGACGCGCTTCAACGAGGCGCTGGGTGCGGAGGAGCGGTTGGAGCGGCTGGAGCGGATGATGGCCTACAAGGTGCCCGAGGGGCTGGTGACGCGGCTCGTCATCGGTCCGCAGTCGATTGCCGTCGGCTCGTCGGTGATCTCGCTCGACATCCGTGCGCGGACGGGCGCGTCCGTCGTCGCCGTCGAGCGCGGTGGCGAGACGATTCGCAAGGTAGGGTCGGTGATCTTCGAGCCGGGCGACGTGCTTGTCGCCATGGGCGGCGGTGCGGAACTGGCCGCGCTCAAGGAGCTGCTCGCGAAGTCGCTCTGACGGGAAGGAAGGACGCTATGGGATATCTCGTCGAGACCTCGGAGGGAGTGGTGCTGGCGGTGAAGGCGCAACCGCGTTCGTCGAAAGCGGGAATCGACGGCGTCCTCGGCGATGCCGTCAAGGTGCGCATCCGCTCGGCGCCGGTCGAGGGCAAGGCGAATGCGGAACTGGTCGAGATCCTCGCCAAGACGTTCGGAATACCGAAGGCGGCCGTGGAGTTCAAGGGCGGCGCCTCGGCCCGTCAGAAGCGTCTGCTCTTACGCGGCGTTTCCGCGGCCGCGGCGGAAAAGGTGATCGGCGGCAAGTAATTTCACCGATTTTGTGGTATAATAGTCGCATGACCATCAAGAAGAAACCGTTGACGATCAAAAAGCCCGCAGCTTCGGGGTCCGCTCCGGCTGCCGGCAATTCGGCGGTAAGCGCCGGCGGCGTTGCCGATCGTTTCCGTCTCGACGCACCTGACGAGGCCACTAAAAAGCGCACCTCCGTCAATGCGAAGGCGGCGGCGGTCGCCTTTACCTTCGGTCTGGTGGCGCTGGCGGTCGCCGGCATCCTCACTTATCTCCTCTATAGGCATTGGGAATTCCTGATGCCCGCCTAAAGGAAGGGCGCCCCTTAAGATGAAAGACGTAATGCGTTCGCCGCTCGCTCAGGCCGCGGTGAAGTTGGCGTTGGACGAAGACCTCGTTGACGCTACGGGCCTGACGCGCCCTCGGGGCGCGCGGCGTTTGGATGCGACGAGCGAGGCGCTGGTGGATCCGAAGGCCGTCGCGACTGGCGAGATCTATGCGAAGGGGACGGGTACGGTCGTCGCCGGCGCAACGGTGGCGAAGGCCGTCTTCCGGGCGGTGGATCCCGCGATCAAGGTCAAGATTCTCAAGCGGGACGGTTCGCTCGTCAAGCCCGGTGAGCCGATTCTCGTCTTCCGCGGCAAGGCGCGGTCGATTCTCGCCGCCGAGCGGACGGCGCTCAATTTCATGCAGCGGATGTGCGCCACCGCCTCGCTGGCGCGGCAGTTCGTGGAGGCGACGAAGCGCTACGGCACGCTGATCCTCGATACGCGCAAGACGACGCCGGGTCTCAGGGTGTTCGAGAAGTACGCCGTCACCTGCGGCGGCGGCGTCAACCACCGCTTCGGGATGTACGACCGCGTCCTCATGAAGGACAATCATCGCCGGCTTTGGAAGGGCGGGAACCCCGACGAGCTCGATCAGGCGGTGGTCGCGGCACGCAAGCGTTTTCCCAAGCTCGCCGTGGAGGTGGAGGTGGAGAGCTTGCGCGAATGCGCGAGCGCCCTGAAGGCGCGGCCGGAGTGGATCATGCTCGACAACATGAGCTCGGCCGAGATGAAGAAGTGCGTGAAGCTCTGCCGCGGCAGAGTGAAGACCGAGGCCTCGGGCGGCATTACCCTCGCTCGCGCAAAGGAAGTGGCGGCGACGGGAGTGACGGCCATCTCTCTCGGCTGTCTCACCCATTCGGCAGGTTCCGTCGATCTTTCGCTGGAATGGAAGGTCGTGCGTTGAGGCAGCTCGTCGTCGATGTCGGCAATACCTCTACGGCCGTCGGCCTCTGGCTGGACGGCCGTGTGAGTGAGGTTGCGCATATCGACGGGATGGCGCCGGCTGGGCGGGTCGAGCAGGTCGAGCGGGCGGTCTTGTCTTTCCGGGGCTCGCTCGCGGGCGTCGCCTACGTGTCGGTGGTGCCGAAGGCGGATCGTCTCTACAAGGCCATGTTCAGGCGTCTCGGGCTTAAGGTCCGTCAGGTTTCGTATAGGGATTTCAACGGCGGCAGTTCCGGGAGGCGATCCCGGTTTTCCGCGCCGCCCTCCGCCCTCCGCCTCTCCTATCCTCATCCGGAGACCATCGGCGCGGATCGCCTCGCGGATGCCGCCGGTGCGGTCGCGCGTTACGGCGCCCCAGTCCTGGTGATGGATTTCGGCACGGCGCTGACGGCGGCGGTGGTGACGAAGGATCGCGTCTGGCGCGGCGGCGTGATCGCGCCCGGTTTTCCGCTGATGCGCGACTATCTCTTCGAGCGGACGGCGAAACTGCCGCGGATGCAGCTTGGACGCGGGCGGGAACCGAAGATCGGGCGCTCCACCGAGGAGGCGATGCGCTTCGGTGCGCTCGTCGGCTATCGCGGGATGGTGCGGGAGATCGTCCGGACGCTCAGGCGCAATTTCGGCGAGGAGTTCCGGCTGGTGGCGACCGGCGGTTTCGCCAAGTGGGCGCTGGCAGGGCTGGACCTTCCCTTTACGATCGACCCGACGCTTACCCTTTATGGTGCGGGGCTCATCTGCGCCCAGCGCGGATAGGGCGTTTCGATGCGCATCGCTTTGCCGTTCGCCGGGTGGTTGAATTCCGCGGCGAAGGCGTGGAGACAGTGGCCGATCTGGTTTTCGACGGCGAAGCCGCCGTACAGCCGGTCGTTCACGATGTTGTAGCCGGCGAGCGCGAGTTGCGCGCGGATCTGATGAGTGACGCCGGTGAAGATCGTCACCTTGAGCAGCGTTCGTTCCTCGCACTCCGCCTGCGTGCGGCCGACGGGCTCGAACTCGGTGACGGCGTGGAGCGGCTTGAGCTTCGCGCGCTGGGAGAGCGAGAGCCGGTTGTGCGAGAAGTCGATCATCCGGCAGAAGGGGAGCGTAGGGTCGTGGACGAGGTCGTTTTCGAGCGTGCCGCCTACGGCCACGGCGCCTTCGACGAGCGCGAGATAGGTTTTCCTGACGGTCTGTGCGGCGAATTGGGCGCGCAGGTTTTGGAAGGCGTCGGCGGTGCGCGCGACGAGTACGAGCCCCGAGGTGTCGGCGTCGATGCGATGAAGGGCGCCGGCGAGCAGCGGGCGGTCGCCGAGCGGACGGCATTCGGGGTAGCGCGTGACGACGGCGTTCATGAGTGTCCCCGTCTCTCGGCAGGAGAGCGGCTGTACGGGCATGCCCGCGCGCTTGTCGAAGGCGAGCAGCGCTTCATCCTCGAAGACCGGTTCGGGACAGTCGCCGGCGGGTTCGACGAGATTGTCGCCGGCCTCCAGCAGGGTGCGAACGCTCAGGGTTTCGCCGCCGCGGAGCTTCATCCCCTTGGGTGCGCGGCGGGCGGCGGGGCCGACGCCGAGGAGGATGTCTCCGCGTTCGATCGCTTCGCGGACGAAGGCGCGGGTAGCGGAGGGAAAGGCGTGAAGAACGGCGGCGTCCAAACGAACGCCGCCCATCGCTACTTGCACTGTGGTATTGTGAATCAAGCCGCTTCCCCAACCCGCTTTCGCTAATCATACCGATCGATCATCGGGGAGATGGGGGCGAGGCCTTCCCAGGAATTGTTGCTGGACCACGGCAGATCCGTATCCTCGGCGGTGTCGGCGATGCAGCCGCCGAGGAGGATGAGCCCGGTGGAGGCGAGCGCCAGACAGAGCGCCTTAGTCAGCGAAGATGATGTCATCTTTTTGAAGCTTGTCCTGTTCCCAGGTGCCGAGGATGTCGCAGATGACATACGGCTGGCCCTTGATCTCCTGACGGATGCGGATGCGGCCGACGAATTCGCCGGCGGCGCCCTTGAAGCCGGGACGCTTGACGCCGAGTTCGATCTGCGCGAGCCGCGCGTTCGGGTTGTTGCCCTTGAGTTCCTTCATCGCCTCGTCGCTGAACTTGACGATGGCGAACATGTTCTCGTTGTCGGCTTCCGCGATCTGCCCCTTGTCGCCGGCCGAGAGCGAGGTGACGGCAATCGCCGAACTCGCCACCTTGGTGCCTTCGTTGGCGAGCATCTCCTTCATCAGCTTCTTGAGCTGCTCCACGGTCTTCTTGTTCTTCTCCAGCTCTTCGCGCACTTCCTCCGTCTCGTTCTTGGCGGTGGTGAGATCGTCGTTGAGGGCGGTGATCTGCGTGTTCAGGTCTTCGATCTGGCTCTTCTGGCGGGTGATTTCGCCCTGAAGCTCGGTCTTCTCGCCTTCGAGCTTGGCGATCTCGGCCTTCTTCTCGGTGATGGTGAGCTTGTCCTGCCGCGCCTCGGGCTTGAGCTTGTTGATCTCCTCGACTTGCTCGATGAGCTTCTCGCGCATCTTGATGAGCTCGGAGCGGGTGGAGTTGAGGCGCGACTGCTGGTTCTTGGCGCTTTCGAAGAGGGCGGAGAGGAGCTCGTCTTCCGTACCCTTGCCCTTCATGACGGGCTCGGCGCCGTCCATCACGATCTTCCCTTCGCCGTCCAGGAGATAGACCATGCGCAACTGGGCGCGCGCGCCTTCCCAGTTGTAGGTATCGAGGTTCATCGTCTCAAGGACGTTGTTGTAGTCGTCGAGGACGTTCTCGGTGTCGGGAGTGTCGACCAGTTTGTCCTCTACGGGCGAGACGTCCTTCTTGAGTTCGAGCTTGTCGAGCTTCGGCGCCCCGTCTTTTTCGATCGTGTGGGCGATCTTGACGTAGTAGTCCTCCTGCATTCGGTTGCGCTGCGTCAGCAGCGAACGCTTGGCGTTCAACTGGATTTCAAACCAGAGCGAGGCGCCGGCGAGCGCCAAGAATAGGTACACGAAGACGTGTAATGCTTTGTTCATAAGATCCTTTTCTGATTCAACGAGAGAATGATACCCTTTTCTGCGGCAAAAAGCAACCGTTTTTTGGTAAAATATCCGCCGATGAATTTTGAGGTTCTAAAGACAGACGAGAAGACGCAGGCGCGACTGGGGCGGCTGACGACGGCTCATGGAGCCGTGGAAACGCCTGTCTTTATGGATGTCGGCACGCTCGGTACGGTGAAGGCGCTCTCGCCGCGCGACCTCAGGGAGCTCAAGACGCAGGTGGTTTTGGGCAACACCTATCACCTGATGCTCCGTCCGGGGAAGGAGGTCATCGCCGCGGCCGGCGGTCTCCATCGGTTCATGGGCTGGGACGGCCCGATCCTCACCGACTCCGGCGGCTTTCAGGTTTTTTCGCTCGCGAAGATGCGCAAACTCACCGAGGACGGGTGCCGTTTCAGCTCGCACCTCGACGGCCACGAGTTCTTCCTCGGGCCGAAGGAGTCGATGGAGATGCAGCGGGTGATCGGCTCCGACATCGCGATGGTCTTCGACGAGTGCCTCCCGTATCCCTGCGAGCGTTCGCGCGCGGAGGAGTCGGTGGAGCAGACGCCCCGTTGGGCGGCGGCGTCGAAGGCGGCGCCGCACGCCGAGGGGCAGATGGTCTTCGGCATCGTCCAGGGCGGCGTCTATGACGACCTGAGGCGCCATTGTGCGGAGGAGCTCGTGAAGATCGGCTTCGACGGCTATGCGGTCGGCGGGGTTTCGGTGGGCGAGCCGGAGGAGTGCATGTACCAGGCGGTGGAGGCGAGCGTGCCGTATCTCCCGGAGGACAAGCCGCGCTACGTGATGGGGCTCGGCGTGATGCACCAGCTGGCGGAGTGCGTCGCGCGCGGGGTGGATATGTTCGACTGCGTCATCCCCACGCGCATCGCCCGTCACGGCACGGCCATCACACGCAAGGGCAATGTGGCGATCAAGGCGGCGAAGTGGGCGTTCGACCAGGGCCCCGTGGAGGAGGGCTGCGACTGCTACTGCTGCCGCAACTTCACGCGCAGCTACGTGCGCCATCTCCTCAGCTGCGAAGAGATCCTGGGGCTCAGGCTCCTCACGATTCACAACGTCCATGCGCTCAACCGCTTTATGGCGGAGATGCGCGCGGCGATCGCGGACGGTACGTTTTCTGATTGGAAGGAACAAGTCAAGGTTGACACCAGCCAATCAACCCCCAACCCCTAACTGCTAACTGCCATGAATACTGCACTGATGCTCTGTGATGCGGCCCCGGCCGCGGCCAACGCCCCCGCTTCCGGCGGCATGGGCATGATGGTTCCGATGCTCCTCATTCTTGCGATCTTCTACTTCATGATGATCCGTCCCCAGCAGCGCAAGGAGAAGGAACGCCGGAAGATGATCGAGGAACTCCGCGCGGGCGCGAAGATCGTCTTTGCGGGCGGCCTTATGGGGACGATCCGTGAAGCGACGGAAAAGACCTTCAAGGTCGAGATCGCCCCGGGAACGGTAATCGAGATCGCCCGCAGTTCGGTGAGCGGCGTCGTGCCCGAGCCGCCCGCGAAGTAAGCGATGGGCTATCGCCGCGGCAAGTTCGGCATCGAGTTTCAATCGCTCGACAGGAGGCGCGAGAATCCCTGGCTGGGGCTGGCGATTGTCCTGGCCGTGTCGGTGGCGGCGGTGTCGCTTGCCGTGCGCACCTATCGCCGGATCGTCGCCGTTTCCGCCGCGCCGGTCGAGGCGGAGGTGGTGTTGCCGGCGCCGACGACGCCCGGCGACGAAAAGGCGGCCGAGCCCGAAAATCCATCTCCCGTCATCCGGGTCTCGGGTGCCGAGCGGCGGCCCGAGGTCCGGAATCTGCTCGCGCGGCTCCGGGTTGCCGAAGCGAAGCAGGATGTGGAGATGGCGGTTTCGACGATCGAGCGGCTGCGCTCGCTCCCCGGCAATCCCGTGGCCGACCTTGACGATTCGCTGGCGCAGCGATTGGGGGCGTTGAATTGCCAACGGCTGTTTGGGCTCATGAGTCCGCAGTGGGTCAAGGAGATCACGGTGAAGCGCGGGGATAACGCCACGCGGCTCGCGCGGACGCACGGGACTACGCTGGCGGCGATCGCGAAGCTCAATGGCGACGTCACCTCGCTCAGGATCGGCCAGAAACTGAAGGTGATGGATCATCCGCACTTCTCGCTGGCGGTCTATCGGATGACTAAGGTGGCGGACCTCTCGCTGAACGGCAAGTTCTTCAAGCGTTATTACCTGACTGGCCCCGTGAAGGGCGAGGTGGGGGCGTTAGAGACGCCGGCGGCCCTGCGCCCGTTTCTGAAGGAGCAGGGGATTCAACTGCCGCTCGCGGAACTCGTGGAGCTGGAGATGCTGCTGCCGCCCGGCTCGCCGGTGGTCATCTCGGAATTCCGATGACTCTCCGTTCCCGTATGCTCGGCCTCGCGTTCGCGCTGGCGTTGGGGGAGGGCGCGGGGCTCAAGCTCGGCGCCTTCGGCGCGGCCTGGCCGGTGGCGCTTGCCGCCTGCATCCTGACGCTTTCGCTGGGGGCGGGGTTCTCCTTGCGCGGCTGGGGCTATGCGGCCACGGCTTTACTGGGTCTGGCACTGGCGCTTTCCTCCGAGTGTGCTCGGGCGGCGGTGTTGGAGGAGTCCGTGCGGACGAATGGCGCATTCGCCTGCGAGCTTACGGTGGCTTCGCCGCCGAACGTGCGTACGGGGCGGGATGGCCGGCGTTGGGTTTCGTTTCCGGGGGCGGCGGACGGCGTGCGGTTTCTCGCCGTCGTTCAGCTGGCGGAGGCGGAGGAGCTGCCGCGGGAAGGGGAACGCTGGCGGGTCTCCGGCTGGCTGGAGCGACGGCCTTTCTCCGAGCGCACGCGGCGGCGGCTCTGGGTGACGGGCCGCGGCACTTCGGCCGCGCGGGTGGCGCCCGCGCCCGGTTGGCGGCGGGCGCTGATCGGGGTGAGGGAGTCGTTTTCGCGGCGGCTTGGAATCGGGCTGGAAGCGGACAGTACGGCGGCGGAGCTGAGTCGGGCGATTCTCCTCGGCGAGCGGCGGCGGCTCGATCCGGGGCTGAAACGGTGGTTCGAGGCGGCGGGGGCGCTGCACCTTTTTGCCATCTCGGGCCTGCATGTCGGGGTGATCGGGATGCTGCTCGCGTTGCTTTCGCGGATCCTGTTCCTGCCCTATCGGTTCGTGGCGTTGCCGGTGGTGCCGGTCCTCTGGGGGTATGTGCTGATGATCGGCGCGCCGCCGAGCGCGGTGCGGGCGGGGGCGATGGCCACCATTATGCTTGCCGCGCCGCTTTGCTGGCGGAAGGCGGACGGGGTGGCGGCGTGGGCGCTGGTCTTTCTCTCGACGCATCTCGTGAAGCCGGCGTTGATCGGCGAGGTGGGGTCGCTCTTGTCGTTTGCGGTGATGCTGGCGATTCTCGTCTGGGCGGAGGCGGTGGGGCGCGGCGTCCTCTTTGCCGCGTGGGGCGCGGGAGTGCCGGTGGTGGCGCATGTCTTCGGCACCTTCACGCTCGGGGGACTCATTTCGAATCTCGTCCTCATACCGATGGCGGTGGGCGTGGTGGTCGCGGGCGTGGCGGGGATTCTCGGGAGCTTCGCTTCTTCGGCGCTGGCGGCGTATGTGAATAACCTGGGCGCGCTTTTCATCGGGGGGATGGCGGCGGTGGCGGGGGCGGTGGCGTCGCTCCCCGGGGCGCATTTCAAGGTGATGAAGTGGCCGCTTTCGACTTGTGCGCTCTGGTATCTCGCGCTCGCGCTCCTTATCTGGCTGCTCGCCCGCCTTCGTCTCCGCCGTGAGCGGATGGTTTAATGGTATAATACTCCTATGAACGAAATGACTCTTGAGGACTTGAAAGGCGAGTTGCGGCGCGGAACGCGCGTAATTTTGCAGTTGCGGCACGCGGAGCGACCGAAGATGGATCCGCGCGACCCCACTTTCGGCGATGCCATCGCCATCACCGAGGAGGGCGTGCGCACTTCGCTGGAACTCGGGCGGCAGCTTGGGGAGTTCCGTGAGGTGACCTCGTTTTACGCGAGTCCGCTTTTGCGTACGCGGATGACGGCTGGCAAGATCGCCGAGGGCATGGGGATCGCCAATCCCGTCATTCCCACCGACGAATGTCTAGGCAATGGCTCCTTCTATTACGCCGATCCAGTCGCGGTGCTGGAGGTCTTCCACCCGAAGAACTTCTTCAACGCCTGTTTTGAGTATTTCCGCACTGGCGAGCAGCGCGGCTTTCACAACCTTCATGCCGCGAGCGACGTGCTGGAAAAGTGGTTGCTCGCGCATAGTACCACGCAGTTTTTCGTGGCGGTGACGCATGACTGCTATATCGCGGCTTTTTTGAGCGCACGGGGGGCGGTGGAGGAGTTCACCCGCGAGAACTGGACGCGCTTCCTCGACGGCGGCGCGATTATGATCGATCCCGACGGAACGCGCCGCTATGCGCTGGTTCGCACGGGGTTGTCAAAGGGCATCTGCGGCGTCGGCGGCAGGGTAATGTGACCGATTTATGGTATAATTCACCTCAATGGAAGTAATCAATACAGCAATCGAGGGCGTGAAGATCGTCGAACCGAAGGTCTTCCGTGATGCGCGCGGATATTTCTGCGAGACCTATAACGCCGAGCGCTATTTTGCCGCCGGCATCACCGCGAAGTTCGTGCAGGACAACGAGTCGTGCTCCTCGCGCGGCGTTTTGCGCGGGCTTCACTGGCAGGCGGGCGAACACGCGCAGGCGAAGCTCGTGCGCGTCATCCGCGGCCGGGTGTGGGATGTGGCGGTCGATATCCGCAAGGGCTCGCCGACTTTCGGGCGGCACGTGAGCTGTGAGCTTTCGGCCGAGAACGGGCGGCAGTTCTACATTCCCCGCGGCTTTGCGCACGGGTTCGTCGTCCTGGAGGACAATACGCTCTTCTCCTATAAGTGCGACAACCTCTATTGTCCCGCTGCCGAGCGCGGGCTCAAGTTCGACGACCCGGCGCTTGCCATCGCCTATCCCGATCCCGGGGTTCCCTTCCTCCTCAGCGAGAAGGACCTGAAGCATCCGCTCCTTGAGGGCATCGAGCCGTGGGAGGCGTAGTCAACTCGCGCCGCACGGCGGCGTTGGTCTTCGCCAAGTGGCTGGCGACGAGGGATTTCCCAGCATCCTCGCTTCCCGAGGGGCCCGATCGTGCCTTCGTGCAGGATCTCGTCTATACCGCGATTCGGCGGCTACGGCCATTGCGGAGCATGCTCGGGAAACTGGTGCGGCGCTGGCCGAAGGGTGAGCTGGAGGCGCTTCTCTATATCGGTGCGGCACAGCTAATCTATATGGAGAGTGTGCCCGATTTTGCCGCGGTGAGCGAGACGGTGGCGGCGGCCAAGACCTGTGGCAATCCGTCGGTCGCCAAGGTGGTGAACGGGGTCTTGCGTAACCTCATCCGCCGGCGGGAGGAATTCACCGCGGCGATTGCGGCAGCTCCGCTGGCCGAGCGCGAAAGTTTTCCGAGCGAACTGGTGCGGCGCTGGGAGACGCGGTTCGGCACAGCGAACGCGGAAAAGCTCTGTCAGTATCACAACACGCCGGCCGAGACCTTTCTGGCGCGGCCCGACGGCTCGTTCGTGCGGCTGGAGCGTGCGCAGAAGGTGAGCGCGGTGGCGGGTTATGCCGAGGGGGAGTTCATCGTTCAGGACCCGGCGACGGCGCTGGCGGTCTCGCTGTTGGAGATCGCACCCGGCGAGACGGTTCTGGATGCCTGCGCGGCTCCGGGCGGCAAGACGGTGCAGCTGGCCTGGCGGGGGGCGCAGGTGACGGCGTGCGAAGTGAACCCGAAGCGGCGGCGGCGCCTGGAGGAGACGCTGGCGCGGATGCGTTTAAGCGAAAAGGTGGCGGTGATCTCCTCGCTCCCTGCCTCTGCCCCCGGCGCTTTCTCCAAACTGCTCGTCGATGCGCCTTGTTCCAATACGGGGGTCTTCCGGCGTCGCCCGGATGCGCGTTGGAACTGGAGTGGTGAAAAGCTCGCGACGCTCGTGAAGCTACAGGCGGAGATTCTCGATATCTGTGCGCCGCTGGTGGCGGTAGGCGGGCGGCTGGTCTATTCCACTTGTTCCAACGAGCCGGAAGAGAACGACGAGCAGGTCGAGGGGTTTCTGGTGCGGCATCCGGAGTTTCGGCTGGTGGAGAAGCGCGAGTCGGTTCCTTTTGAAACGGGGCATGATGGTGCTTTCGCCGCGGCGTTGGTGCGTGAGCGTTGAAGGGGTTTCGGGGCGATGGAATTCGCGGCGATTGATTTCGAGACCACGGGTTATGAGGACGATGGCCGCAACGAACCGTGGCAGCTTGGTTTCGCGCTTGTCCGCGACGGGGTGATCGTCGAGACGCGCGAGTGGTTTTTTGGTACGCCCCTGACGCCCGACGAGCGGCCGATTCTTGATGTCTGGCCGGAGTTTTATCCGCAGCTTGCCAATCGCCGGCTGGTGGCGCACAACCTCGCCTGCGAGCGGACGATTCTAACGCGCCTTGCGCCGCTTACCAAGTGGGGGCCGTGGGTGGATACGCTGCGGCTGGCGAAGGCGCGATATCCGCAGCTTCCGAGTTATAAGCTGGGCGATCTCTGCCAGATTTTCGGCTGTGTGCCGCAGATGGAGAACCGCACTTGGCACGACGGGCTTTATGACGCCGTCGCCTGTGCCGAACTCGCGCTTCGGTTGATGTGATTACGGTAGGGTTGCTTGTCCTCAAGCCGCCGCGCCCGGCAAGGGGGCTGGAACTCCCGTGCGGCTACTTCTGGAAGCGTTGCGAAAAACTAAGTCACTTAAAATTTCGGACTAACGGGCGAGCAGTTTCGCGGCGGCGAGTTGCTCGGCCGCCTTGCGGCTGCCGGCCTCGGCGGTGGCCTCGCCGAGCCCCTCCACTTCGACCTTTACCGCGAAGATCGGCTGGTGGGCCGTGCCCGCAGTCGAGAGCAGCGTATAGACCGGATGGCGCGGCGGCGTCATCGCCTGCGCCTTCACCTGCAAGTCGCCCTTCGGATTGTCCGACCCCGCTTCGGGCGAGAGCGCGAGCGCGTCAAAGACTGTCTGTGCCGCGCTCAGCCCCCCGTCGAGCCAGGCCGCGCCGATCACCGCCTCGATCGCATCGGCAATCGTTTTCGAGTTTTGCGGCAGTGCCGCCGCGCCCTGGTTGCGCTTGAGCCGGGCGACGAAGTCGCTCCTGCCGGCCGCCTCGCAGAGTGCTGCCGCCGAGACCATATGTGTGCGATCGACGGTGAGGGGGCCTTCCTCTTCGTTCGGGCGCTCGGCATAAAGCCGGTCGGCGGCGAGAAGCCCCAGCACCGCGTCCCCGAGGAATTCGAGCCGCTGGTTGTCGCGGGCGCCCGGGAACTGCATACGATAGGAAGGAGTCGTCAGCGCCTCATCGAGAAGCGCGGCGTTTTTGAAGGAGTAGCCGAAGATTTCCATAAGGGATATTTTACCACATCGCGAGGCGGAGTTCGTCGAGCGAGCGGGTGAGTTTGATCACCTGCCAGCGCCGACGCCACGCGGGGAGATCCTTGAAGTAGGCGAGGAGTTCCTTCATTCGCCCGAGGACGGGGCGTTCGCCCGAAAGTTCGGCGAGGGAAATGGCGAGATAGCGCTCGAAGAACTGGCGGAAGTCGTCGCGCGCGCCGAGGGTGCGCAGGAACGCGCGCCCCACCATGAGGCGTTCGCCGGCGGGGCCGGCCACGGGTTCGGCATCGCCATTGTAGATGACCGGCATCTTTGCCGCCGCGCGCACCGCCTCGAACGCCGCGCGGTCGCACGTGCCCGTGTACATCTGCCGCGCCGTGCGCGCGTGGACGGTGAGGAAGCGGAGCGGAAAGCCGTTTAAGCGCGGCATCAGCCTGAGGAGTTCGTCCGTCCGCTCCACCCCGAGCCGCGCTTTGACCGAGAAGTTGCCTGCGCCCATCGTCTCGCACCCGGCTTCGACCATGCGCTGAAGCGTGTCGGGAGAACGTAAAAGCCCGCTTCCCCGCCCCTTGTTGCGCACCATCGGAAACGGACAGCCGCAGTTGAGGTCGGCCGTTCGGTAGCCGGCGTCGCGCACGCGCTTCAGCGCCTCGCGCAGGGAGGCGGGATCCTTGCCGATGAATTGGGGGGTGAGGGGAAGGGGGAGGG
>JAZUHK010000048.1:0-25070 GCA_045641645.1 Kiritimatiellia bacterium | reverse complement strand
CAATTCTCAGTCGGTTTTTTGCCGGTGGCCATAGAGGAGAAGTCATACCCGTTCCCATTCCGAACACGGAAGTCAAGCTCTCCATCGCCGAGGGTAGTGCGGGACTCGCCCGTGCGAGAGTAGGACGCTGCCGGCTTTTTTATTTTTCGCAATATGGATTAGACCAGGAGTTACCTCCTGGTCTTTTGTTTTCTTGCGAAAAATAAAAAAGCCAGCAGCGTCCGCCATCGCGCATCGCGAGCATGGGAAACTTTTGGTATAATAGTCACATGAAACGCATTATTCTCTTTCTCGTTACCAACATCGCGGTGATGCTGACCTTGGCTGTCGTCGCGAATCTTCTCTGCGCCTTCTTCTACGGGACTTCAATCGAGCAAACGATCGGGCCCGAATGGATGGTGCTCTTGGTCTATGCGTTCGTCTATGGCATGCTCGGCGCCTTCATCTCGCTTCTTTTCTCGAAGCCGATCGCGAAGCTGGCCTGCGGGGCGCAGGCGATTGACGGCACGGAAGGGGAGGCGGAGCGCTGGCTGGTCCAGACGGTCGAGTCACTGGCGCGGCAGGCGGGCGTGAAGACGCCGGAAGTGGCGATTTATCCTGGTGCGGCGAATGCGTTTGCAACAGGCGCGTTCAAGAACAGTGCGCTCGTCGCCGTCTCCACGGAGATCATGG
Source organism: Kiritimatiellia bacterium (assembly GCA_045641645.1). Lineage (GTDB taxonomy): Bacteria > Verrucomicrobiota > Kiritimatiellia > RFP12 > UBA1067 > UBA1067. The sequence goes on along the minus strand of JAZUHK010000048.1, from coordinate 24,398 downwards.
GGCAGATGACGCGCGAGGAGCTGCGGGCGGTCTTAGGGCACGAGATGAGCCATGTGGCGAACGGCGATATGGTGACCCTGACGCTGGTGCAGGGCGTCCTCAATGCGTTCGTAATCGTCATCTCGCGGGTGCTGGCGTCGGTTATTGCGAATGCAGGGCAGAAGGGGGAGCGCCGCCGCAGTAACGGCGGGACGTATTTCCTTCTGGTGTTGGTGCTGCAGCTGGCGCTCGGGGTGCTCGCTTCGCTCGTCGTCATGTGGTTTTCGCGGAAGCGCGAATATGCCGCGGATGCCGGGTCGGCGAAGCTTTTGGGCACGCCGTCGGCGATGATCGCGGCACTTCGCCGCCTGGACAACCTACAGCCGGGCGTCCTGCCCGATTCCCTGAAGGCGATGGGTATCGCCAGCGGGAAGAAGACCTCCGTCTGGTCCACGCATCCGTCGATCGAAGACCGAATTGACGCCTTGCAGAAACTGACGTTTTCGCTATGAAGGCATGGGTTCAGCGGGTCTCGGAGGCGTCGGTCACGATTGACGGCGAAGTCGTCGCCGAAATCGGTCGCGGTTATCTCGTGCTCCTGGGTGTGACGCACGGCGATACCGAAGAAGCCGCCGGCAAGCTGGCCGAAAAGCTCGTGAAGCTCAGGATCTTCGAGGACGAGAACGGCAAGACCAACAAGTCCGTCGTGGATGTCGCCGGTTCGATCATCGTCGTCTCGCAGTTCACGCTCTATGCCGACACCGAGCACGGCAATCGTCCTGGCTTCTCCAATGCGGCGCGTCCGGAACTGGCGAAACCGCTTTACGAGCAGGTGGTCGCTTATCTCCGCTCGGCGCTGGGAGCGGAGCGGGTCGGCACCGGTCGCTTCGGCGCGGATATGAAGGTGCGGCTCCTCAACGACGGGCCGTTCTCGGTGGAGCTCCTCGCGTGAGCTGGACTGCCTGGATACTCCTGAGTTCCGTTTTCCTCGCGTTCTACGACCTTGCGAAGAAGGCGAGTGTCCGTGGAAACGCGGTGCTGCCGGTCATCCTCTGTTCCACCTGCTGCGGCTGCGCGGCGTTTGTCGCGGTGGTCGCGGCGTGTGGAAAACTCCCCGAGGTGTTGTCCGCCACCGACTCCCAGGCGCTGTTCCTGGCTGCCGTCAAGTCCGTGATCGTGGCGACTTCGTGGGTCTTTACGTTCTGTGCGCTTCGGACGCTGCCGATCACGATCGCCACCCCCATTCGCGCGTCTGCGCCGGCGCTCGTCTTCGTCGCGGCGTTTTTCCTCTATGGCGAGGTGCCGTCCTGGATACAGGCGATCGGAATGCTGGCGGTGTTCGGCGGCTACTTCGCGTTTTCGTGGGCGGGGCGGCACGAAGGCATTGACTTCTTCCATGACAAGGCGGTGTGGTGCGCCATCGCCGGGGCGTGTCTTTCGGCCATGTCGTCGGTCTGGGACAAGTATGTCTTTCAGATCGTATCCGCGCCCGTCGAGACGGTGCAGTTCCTCTTTCAGGTCGGGTTGGTGCTCGTTTACGCGCTCATCTTTTCCGGACAGCGGCTTCTCGGTCTGCCGCATGACCGCTTCGAGTTCCGCGTCACGATTCCGCTGGTTGGGATTCTCCTGGCGGCGGCGGACTGGCTTTACTTCAAGGGGCTCGCCGTGCCTGCGGCGCCGATTTCCGTGGGGGCGCTTCTGCGTCGCTTTTCGGTGGTCATCACCTTTGCGTTAGGGGCGAAGTTCTTTCACGAGGCCAACCTGAGGCGCAAGGTCCTGGCGCTGGCGGCGATTCTGGCGGGCGTGGCGCTGCTGACCTGCGGGAGGTAATTCAAGGCTTACGAAGCCAACTGATTTTTATGGTATAATTCCCGCTGTGATGAAGAAGATATTTATCGACGGATCGGCGGGGACGACGGGTCTCAGGATCCGCGAACGGCTCGCCGTGCGCAAGGATCTGGAACTCGTCATTCTTCCCGAAGAGAAGCGCAAGGACACGGAGGCGCGGCGCGAGGCCCTTAACGGGGCCGATGTCGCTTTTCTCTGCCTCCCGGACGCCGCGGCGATCGAGGCGGTGGGGCTCGTCGAGAATCCCGCGACGGTCATCATCGACACCTCCACCGCCCATCGCGTCGATCCCGGCTGGACGTACGGCTTCCCGGAGCTCGAAGGCGGTGCGCAGCGCGGCCGGATCGCCGCGGCGAAGCGCATCGCCAATCCCGGCTGTCATGCGAGCGGCTTCATTGCGCTCGTCGAGCCGCTGGTCCGTGCGGGGCTGATCGCCGGGGACGAGCAGCTTTCGGCCTTTTCGCTCACCGGCTATTCCGGCGGCGGCAAGAAGATGATCGCCGAGTATGAGGAGGAGGGTCAATGCCAACTTTACCTCGGCGGGCGTCAGTATGCGCTAGCCCAGAAGCACAAGCACCTGCCTGAGATGGCGAAGGTCTGCGGGCTTAAATCCGCGCCGTGCTTCTCGCCGGTCGTGGTGCCGCACCTCTCGGGCATGGAAGTGACGGTTTCCGTCTTCGGCAAGGACCTCGCCGCCGTTCGCGAGTGCTATCGCGCCGCTTATGGCGCGGGGCTCGTGCGGTTTGTCGAGGCCCCCGACGAGAACGGTTTCCTCTCGTCCGCGGCGCTTTCGGGGCGTGACGGTATGGAAGTGTCGGTCTTCGGCAACGACGAGCGGGCGATTCTTGTCTCGCGCTTCGACAATCTCGGCAAGGGGGCGTCGGGCGCGGCCATTCAGAACATGAACATCGTCCTCGGAGTCGATGAGGGCGAGGGACTGGTGCCTTGATTTCGGCGAATTACCATACGCACACGACCTTCTGTGACGGAAGCGACACTCCCGAGGCGATGGTCGAGGCGGCTCTGCGGCTCGGGTTCGCTTCGCTCGGCTTCTCCTCCCATTCCGATATGCTCGCCGATCCCGCCGCCTATCGCGCGGAGATTCGGCGGCTTCAGGCGGCGTATGCGGGGCGTCTCAGGATCCTCTGCGGCATCGAGGCCGAGTTCGGTCCCGCCTTCTGCCGCATGGGTTATGACTATGTGATCGGCTCCGTTCATTACGTGACGGCGCCGGACGGCGCGCGCGTCGCCGTCGATGATGCTCCCGAGGCGCTTCACGGGGGAATCGCCGCGCATTTCGGCGGGGACGCGGAGGCGTTCGTGAAGGCGTATTTCGAGACTGAGCGGCGAATGCTCGCCACCTTCGACTTCGATATCGCCGGCCATCTCGACCTGGTGCGCAAATTCAACGCGAAGGCGCCTTTCTTCGACGAGTCCGCCCCCTGGTATCTCGGGGAGTTGGAGGCGACGGCGGACGCGCTCGCGGCTCGCGGCAAGATTGCCGAGGTGAACACGGGGGCGATTGCGCGCGGCTGGCTCGACGACGCCTATCCCTCGCCGGAGTTCCGCGGGCTGTTGCGCGAACGCGGCGTCCGCTTCATCCTTTCTTCCGACGCCCATGCGGTTGGTCAGCTGGCGGGCGCCTTCGACCGCTTCGCCGCCGCGGAGGAGTTCGTTTTGCTATAATATCCCCTATGCAGACCGTGCGACAGAGCGAGGAACTTAATCGGCGCAACAACGCCTTCGACAACCGGTTGCGCCCCGTTGACTTCGAGGGGTTCGTGGGGCAGGAGAAGATCCGCGAACGGATGATGCTTGCCGTGAAGGCCGCGAAGGAACGCGGCGAAACGCTTGACCATGTGCTTTTTTCCGGGCCTCCCGGGCTCGGCAAGACGACGCTTTCCTATATTCTCGGCGCGGCGATGGGCGTGAACGTCAAGACCACTTCGGGGCCGGTCATCACCAAGCCCGGGGATCTCGCGGGTCTGCTCACTTCGCTGGAGCCGGGGGATATCGTCTTCATCGACGAGATCCATCGGCTGGCGAAGACGGTGGAGGAATATCTCTATTCCGCGATGGAGGACTATGCGATCGACATCATGATCGACCAGGGTCCGAATGCGCGGAGCGTACGGCTGGAACTGCCGCACTTCACGCTTGTCGGCGCGACGACGCGCATCGGGCTCATCGCCGCGCCGCTTCGCGCGCGCTTCGGGTTCGTGAACCGTCTCGACCCCTATCAGCCGGCGGAACTGGCGGAGATCGTCCGTCGGAGCGCGGAGAAGCTCGGAGTGGATATCGACGAGGGCGGGGCGCTGGAAATCGCCCGTCGGAGCCGCGGCACGCCGCGCATCGCCAACAACCTCCTGCGGCGCGTCAGGGACTATGCGCAGGTGAAGGCGGGGAATTTCATTACACTTGAGGTGGCAAGGGAGGCGCTGTCGCTTTTGGAGATCGATCCGCGCGGACTCGACGGGATGGACCGCCGGATCTTGGAGACCGTCTGCGGCAAGTTTGGCGGCGGGCCGGTGGGGCTTTCGACGATTGCGGTCTCGATCGGCGAGGAGCCGGATACGGTCGAGGAGGCCTATGAGCCGTTCCTGATTACGGAAGGGTATCTGGAGCGTACGCCAAAGGGCAGGGTCGCGACGCCGCTCGCCTTCTCCACGCTGGGGCTTGAGAAATGAGCGCGGTCATGCATGACCGGCGTCTTTTCTGGAATTCCGTCCTCTTGTCGCTGCCGGCGCTGGTCCTCGTCATCGGCGGTGCGGTTTTCCTGATGGCGGCGCTGCCGGATCTCAAGGCGCAGGAACGCGCGCGGGTGACGGGGGTTTATCGTGAGCAGGCGGTGGCGGCGAAGGAGGCCGATGCGGGCGAGGAGTTCTCGTTCAAGGAATCGGGCCTGAAGCGCGGAGACCTGCGGATCGCCAAGGAGCCATGGGGATATGCGGAGGAAGAGGTCTGGTATCTGAAGGGCGAGACGGCGCGGCGGCTCAAGGTGCCGCGCGTGGAGACGACGAACGTCGCCGCGGCGCTTTTCCTGTTATGGGCGGTGTTTTCCGTCGCGGTTCTCGTCCTCACCGGCTACACGGTTTTCCGCGCCATCCGCTTCGTGCGCGAGCGGGACGATTTCGTGGCGGCGACGATACACGACCTGACGACGCCGCTCCTCGGGCTGCGCGGCACCATCGGCGAAGACGACGAGGAGGCGCGGAACCTCAACGAGCGGATGCTGCGGTTGGTGGAGAACCTGCGTGCGTTCCTGCGTCTCGGCGGCCGGCGGCGGAAGCCCGCATCTGCGCCTTTCGACCTCGTCGCCGCTTGCAGGGAGGCCTACCGTACTTTCGCCGCCGATTACCGCGACTTGCTGGGATGCGAGGTGGCGTTGCGGATGGGGGAAGGGACGGAAGACGGCCTGTACGTCCGTGCGGATGAGACGATGACGGTGCAGATACTCTGGAACCTCTATGCGAACGACCTCAAGTACGCGGCGCCCTACGGGCCGGTGGAGGTGCGGTTTGCCGTCCGCGGCGCTTTCGCCGAGGCGGTCTTTGCCGACGAGGGGCCGGGAATGACGCCCGGTGAGCGCCGGCGGGCGTTTGACCGCTATTATCGGGCGCGGACGATAAAGGCGTCCGGCAAGGGCGGCTTCGGAATCGGACTTGCCACCTCGCGCGAATTCGCACGGGCGATGGGGGGCGATCTCACGGTCGAGCCCAACGAGCCGCAGGGCTGCCGCTTCATCTTGCGCCTGCCGCTTCAACTGAAACTTTGATATAATCTCCGTTATCTTCGAGGAGCTTTTGCGATGTTGCCTGCAGATGGTCTTGGTTTGATCGAAACGACGCTTGACGAGGTGCTGCCGCGTGCGGATGCGCGTCCGGCCGTGCTCTCGCAGGCGATGCGCCATGCGCTCGGTGCGGGGGGCAAGCGCCTGCGTCCGCTGATTGCGTTCGGTGCGGCGGTGGCCGTCGGCGGTCGCCCGGAGGATGCGCGCTATCCCGCCGCGGCGATCGAACTGCTTCACAATTATACGCTGGTTCATGACGATCTGCCGGCGATGGACAACGATGCCGTCCGGCGCGGACAGCCGTCGGTGTGGGCGAAGTTCGGAGAAGCGAATGCGATCCTCGCGGGTGACGCGCTGCTTGCGCTCGCCTTTCAGGTGGCGGCGAAGGCGCCGCGCCAAGTGGCGGCGATCGTCGCCGTCCTGGGCGAGATGGGCGTCGGGGTCGTTCGCGGGCAGGTGGAGGACATCGGGCGGCAGGACGGGTTCGACGTAGAGTTCGTCTATCGTCACAAGACCGCCGATCTCTTCATGGCGGCGGCGGCGATGGGGGCGCTCGCGGGCGGCGGCGACGAGGCGGCGGTCGCGGCGCTCAAGGACTTTGCGCTCCATCTGGGAATGGCGTTTCAGTTCGAGGACGATCTCCTCGACGGCGACTCGCCTTATGGCCGCGCCGAAACGGAGCAGCTCGTGAACGAGCATACGGCGGCGGCGATTGCGGCGCTTTCGCCGCTCCCTGGCGACACGGCGTTGCTCAAGTCGCTCGCCGGGAAGCTGGTGGGGCGGACGAAGTGAAGGAACTTCAGAAAGGAAATGAAAATGGCGGAACTCATTGTGGCACTGGATGTGCAGACGCGCGCGGAAGCGGTGGAGAAGATTAAGGCAATCGGCGAAAGCGTCGATTTCTACAAGATCGGCTTGGAGCTCTTTACGGCCGAAGGCCCCGATGTGGTCAAGGCGGTGAAGGATCTCGGCAAGCGCGTTTTCCTCGATCTCAAGTTTCACGACATTCCCCGCACCGTCGAGCGCGCCGTGCGTTCGGGCGGCAAGCTTGGAGTCGAGCTGATGACGATTCATTCCGTCGGCGGCAAGGCGATGATCAGGGCCGCGCACGAGGCGGCGGCGGAGTTCGGTGTGGCGGCACCCAGGATTCTCGCCGTGACCGTGCTCACCTCGCTCGACCAGACGGATCTCGAAGACGTGGGCATCACGGGCCGCACGCCCGCCGATCAGGTGCAGGCGATGGCGAAGTTCGCGATTGACAACGGTGCGGACGGTCTCGTCTGCTCGCCGAAGGAAGTGGGCGCGCTTTCGCGGGCGCTTAAGGCAGGGACGCTCTTCATCACTCCCGGCGTTCGTCCTGCCGGGAGCGCGGTCGGCGACCAGAAGCGGGTGGCCACGCCTGCTGACGCCGTCCGTGACGGCGCCACCCATCTCGTCGTGGGGCGGCCGATCCTCGCGTCGGCCGATCCGGTGGCGGCGGCGCGGGCGATTCGCGCCGAGATGTCGGGCGTAAGGTGATTTTTGGGACCGGATGCCGCGGATGTACTACCTCAATAAGGCCGTCTGGTTTTTCCTGAACCCGCTGATGGCGGCGCTTTTGGGCGCGGCGGCGGGGGCGGTGCTGCTCGCTTTCGGCGGCGGTCGCCGCCGGGCGTGGGGTGGGGTGGTCTTTGTCGGCGCCTTCGTGTTCCTCTGGTTCGCCTCCACGCTTGCGGGAGTGGCTGCGCTGGGGTTGCCGTTGGAGCGGCCGTACCTTGCCTATGAACAGGTGGAGGCGCTGCCGGAGGCGGATGCGATCGTCGTTCTCGGCGGCGGAGTCACCAAGGTTCCGGCCCGCGTCTATCCCGACCTCTTCGAGGGTGCCGATCGCGTATGGCACGCTGCGCGGCTTTATCGGGCAGGCAAGGCGCCGCTCGTAGTCGTTTCGGGCTCGAACGATCTCGTTTCCGCCGTGCCGCTCTTGCTGGACCTGGGAGTTGGGCGGGAGGCGATCGAAGTGGACGATGAGTCGCGGAACACCTATGAGAACAGCCGTTTCACCGAACGTCTGCTCGCGGGTACGGGGAAGGGGAAGCGTGTGCTGCTCGTCACCAGCGCCTGGCATCTACCGCGCGCGCTCGGCAATTTCTCCAAGACCGGGCTGGAGGTGGTTCCGGCTCCGTGCGATTTCAGTGCGCATGTGGCGGTGGCGGGGGCGGCGCATGGCTGGGACTATCTGACGCCGTCGGCCGATTCGCTCGCCCGTTTCAGTTATCTTGCCAAGGAATGGATGGGAAAGCTGGCCCGGAAATGAAGAAACTACTGCTCTTGCTTTCGATGTTCTCGCTGGCGGCGGTTGCCGACGACGCGGTCAAGCCGCTCTCGGACGTCGAGGTGTGGAATGCCGGGGTCGATGCCTATCGCGCCGGTGACGTGACGAACGCCTTGACGCTTTTGCGGCCGCTTATCCTGACGAAGGAGCATGGGGCCAAGGCGGCGGAGGTGGTCGCCAAACTCGCCCGCGAACGGGCGGGGGCGGTAGGCGAGGAGGAGGCGCTGGCGTTGCTGGAGGAATCGGCGGCGGCGGCGCAAATCGCCTTGCGTGCGCATCCCCGGGAGGCGAAGGCCAACCGCAATTTCACCCGCGCGACGGATGGGCTTAGGGAGGTGCGGGAGCGTGCGCATGTCGCCGCCGTCCTTAAGGCCGCGCAGGGTCGTGATCCCGGCGGGATGCTGGAGACGGCCATGGTGTCGGCGCGGCAGCTCCTGGCGGAATCGGGGACATATCTCACGAACGTGCCCGAGCGGGTGGTCGCGCTGGCGGATGCGCTTTCGGCGCGGGCGGCGAAGCTTGCCGACACGTGGATTCCCGTGCGGGAGGCAATCGTTCAGGCGGTGACCAACGAGCAGGAGGCGGCGACGATTCTCGCTCGGATTGAGGCGGCGCAGGCGAAGACGCGCGATGCGGCGCGGCAGTTTGGCGATCTCGATCCCGCGGCGTATTCGTCGATGAGCGAGGTAGAGCAGGATTTCACGCAGTTCTTCAAGCTGGTGGCGCTGCCGCCGGCGGCGCTGCGCGCCGACCGTCTCGCCCAGTCGTACGCCTGGCTCGATGTCGAGACGGTGAATGGCCGCGCCTGGCAGCCGGAGGCGCTTGACTTTACCCGCGCCTTCCGGGCGCGCTTCCCCGCTTGGGCGCGCGCCTACGAGCAGTCGGCGCAGGCGGATACGAATGCCGAGCCGTTCACGGTCGAGGCGCAGGCCAAGGTGTCGGCGCTGGCGACGGAACTGGAGAAGCTGCAGCTGGAATGTACGGAGAAGATCCTGCCGCCGCAGCAGGAGAAGGCGCTGGAGATCATTCGCGAAATCGAGGAGCTGCTGCCGCGGCAGAAGAACGGCGGCGGCGGTCAGTCGGGTCAGCCGCAGGCGAATAAGCAGCCGCAGGATCAGCAGCAGCAACCGCAGGAGAACCAGCAGCAGAATCCGCAGCCGGAGCAGGATTCGCAGAGCGACGAGTCCGCGGGCGAGCAGGAGGAAGAGCCGCCGGAAGCCGAGGCAGGTGAAGGCGAGGTGTCGGAAGCGGACAAGGGCGACAAGGAAGTGGAGGCGCTTTTGAAGGCGGCGCAGGAACGTAATGACGAACATGAGGCGGACAAGAAGGCGCGGATGCGCAAGGCGCCGTTGCCGCCCAACGAAAGGGACTGGTAATGAAGGTGGTGGTGGCATGCGGCGGTACGGGCGGGCACGCCTTCCCGGGACTGGCGGTCGCGGAGGAACTGCGGCGGCGCGGGCACGAGGTGCAGGTGTGGGATTCCGGGCGTGCCATCGAGTCGTCGGTAATGAAGAGCTGGACGGGCGACATCTTTTCGACGGGGGCGAAGCAGCTGCGGCCGCGCTATGCGTTTGCACTTGTCCGTTCGTTTTTCCGTTGCCGTCGGCAGTTGCGGAAGTTCCGCCCCGACGCGCTTCTGGCGATGGGTTCCTATTCCTCGCTGCCGCCGGTCCTTGCGGCGCGTTCTTGCGGGGTGAGCGTCTGTCTTCATGAGGCGAACACGGTGCCTGGCAAGGCCGTGGAGTTCCTTTCGCGCTTTGCGAAGGCGGTGGCCGTCAGTTTCGAGGTGACGAAAAAGTGGCTTCCCGCCGCGCATACCGTACACACGGGGCTGCCGGTGCGCGCGGAGATCGCCAAAGGGACGCGCTTTCCGTTCGTTCCCGCGAACGCCTTTACGGTCTTCGTGACGGGCGGATCGCAGGGCGCTCACGCCGTCAACCGGCTGGCGAGCGAGGCGTTGGTGATGCTGCATGGCGAGATATCCGCGCGCGGCGCGGGATGGCGGCCGCTCTATGTCATTCACCAGACGGGGGTTAAGGACGAGGATCTGGTGCGCGAGGCCTATCGGCGCGCGGCGCTTCCCGCGCGCGTCCATGCCTTCGAGTCGGCGATGGCCGATGCCTTTGCGACGGCCGATGTCGTGGTTGCCAGGGCGGGGGCTTCGACCTGCTTTGAACTCGCCGCCTGTGCGAAGGGGGCGCTTCTGATTCCGCTGCCTACGGCTTTGCGCAATCATCAGCATTTCAACGCCGAGGCGTTTGTCGCCGCGGGAGCGGCGGACGAGGGGATTCAATCGGAGCTTGCCGCCAGTCAGCTTTGCCGTTATCTTCTGCAGAAATACGACCATCCGGAGAAGCTGGTCGAGATGGGCGGGAAGATGCGTGCCTTGGCCACGCCGGATGCCGCGGCAAAGGTGGCCGAGATGATTGAGTCGCTGTAGAAGAGTTGGCGCGAGGAGTTGGAGTGGGAGAAGGGTGGCGGATTATGAAATATTTAAATAGTATTCGAATCATATCACACACAAACAAAGGACAACTGCGATGCGAAAGTTAATGATGATGGGGTTGGCGGCGGCGGCCGGTTTGGCGGCGGTGGCGGATTATCAGCCCGAGGAATGGAATCTGAAGGCGCGGCAGAAATTCGCCGAGCAGCGCTTCGGCGTCTTCATCCACTGGGGGCTTTACGCGATGTACGCGCAGGGCGAGTGGTATCAGCAGGAGATTCGCATGGATACGGCAACCTACGGTCGCGCGATGGACGGATTCTGTCCGTCGAAGTTCGACGCGAAGGAGTGGGTCAAGGTCTTTAAGAACGCGGGAGCGAAGTATGTGACGATCACCTCGCGTCACCACGACGGCTTTTCGCTGTGGCCCACGAAGGTCGATGACGGCTACAATGTCGCGAACACCCCGTTCAAGCGCGACATCCTGGGCGAGCTCGCCCAGGCCTGTCAGGAGGAGGGCTTGCAGCTCAACTTCTATTATTCGCTGATGGACTGGCACCGTAAGGACTATCCCGCCGGCGATTGCGCGCGGTCGGTGTTCGGGGAACAGCAGGGCGATTACGCCGCGTACAAAAAGTTCATGCTCGGGCAGCTCGCGGAGCTGATCGAGAACTATCATCCCGGCAACATCTGGTTTGACGGCGAGTGGGAGCATGCGCGGTGCGAGAACGGCGTCTGGAAACGCACGCTCGACTGGGACTTCGATACGATCTATGACTTCATCCATTCGAAGCAGACCTTGGTCGCCAACAACAACCATCAGCCCATTCGCGCGAAGGAAGACATTCAGCTTTTCGAGCGCGACCTCCCCGGGGACAACTCGGACGCGGGCTTTTCCGCGAACCAGCCCGTCACGCGCGACCGTCCGGTCGAGCAGTGCGACGTGATTCAGAACAACGTCTGGGGCTATCGGATCAACGAGCGCAATTTCCGTTCGGCCGAGAATGTCGTGGCGATGATCGCGCGGGCGGCGGCGAATGACTCGAACCTCCTCATGAACATCGGTCCTGATGCCTCGGGGCAGCTGCCGGCGAAGGCGGTCGAGGTGATGGGCGAAGTCGGCAAGTGGATGGCGAAGAACGGCGAGTCGATCTACGGCACCACCGCGGGCGGCGTGGGGCTGATGAAAGATGTCGTTTCCACCCGCAAGGGCAAGGCGCTGTATCTGCATTTCCTCAATCAGGCGGTCAGCAAGTTCGCGTTCAAGCTCAGCGGCGAGATTGCCGAGGCGAAGTATCTCGCGTGCGGTGGCGAGGTGCAGGTGGAGCGCACGGCGTCGGGCGACGCGGTGGTGAGCGTGAAGCGTCCGAAGGATTGCGGATACGATATCGTCGTTAAGATAACCCTGAAGTGATTTAGCGAAAGGAAGGTTTAAAAATGAAGCAGACCGTATTCACCCACAACGGATTTCCCCGGATCGGCATTCGCCCCATCATCGACGGGCGGCGGCGCGGCGTTCGGGAGTCGCTAGAAGACCAGACGATGGCGATGGCCAGGGCCGCGGCGAAACTGATCAGCGACAATCTCCGCTATCCCGACGGCTCGAGGGTCGAGTGCGTCATCGCCGATACGACGATCGGCGGGCGCTTCGAGGCGGCGATGTGCGCGAACAAGTTCCGCGACAACAACGTCGGCGTCTCGCTCTCGGTGACGCCGTGCTGGTGCTACGGCACCGAGACGATGGATCTCGACCCAGTGATGCCGAAGGCGGTGTGGGGCTTTAACGGCACGGAGCGTCCGGGCGCGGTGTATCTCGCCTGCATGCTCGCGGGCTACGCGCAGCGCGGAATGCCCGCCTACGGCATCTACGGACACGAGGTGCAGAATCGCGATGAGAGCGATAAGATCCCGGCGGACGTCGCCGAGAAGATCCTCCGCTTCGCGAAGGCGGGGCTTGCCGTCGCGATGATGAAGGGCAAGAGCTACCTCTCGATCGGCTCTTCGGCGATGGGCATTGCGGGCTCGTTTGTGGACGTCGACTTCATGCAGGACTACCTCGGCATTGCCCCGGAGAACATGGACGAATGCGAGATACTGCGCCGCATCGAGGAAGGCAACTATGACCAGGCCGAGTACGAGAAGTGCAACAAGTGGATGCGCGCGAACCTGAAGGAGGGCAAGGACTACAACCCCGCGAAGATTCAGAAGAGCCGTGCGGCGAAGGACAAGGACTGGGAGTTCATCGCGAAGATGGCGATCATCGTCCGTGACATGATGGCCGGGAATCCCAAGCTCAAGGAGATGGGCTTCGGCGAGGAGGCGGTCGGCCGCAATGCCATCGCGGGCGGCTTCCAGGGCCAGCGCCAGTGGACGGATCACTGGCCGAACGGCGATGTCGCCGAAGTGATGTGCAATACCTCCTTCGACTGGAATGGTAAGAAGATGCCGCAGATCCTCGCGACCGAGAACGACTCGCTAAACGGTATCTGCATGCTCCTGATGTGGCTACTCACCAACAAAGCGTCGATGTTCGCGGACGTGCGCACCTACTGGAGCGACGCGGCGGTGAAACGCGCGACGGGGAAGGGACTCCCGAAGGACGCGAAGAACGGCATCATCCATCTGCTCAACTCTGGGTCGTGCTGTCTCGACGCGGCGGGCGCGATGAAGGCGAAGGGGAAGAGCGTCTTCAAGAACTGGTGGGAGGTGACGGAGAAGGACATCGATGCGACCTTGAAGGCCACCAAGTGGGTACCGGCGGGCGTCGAGTATTTCCGCGGCGGCGGGTTCAGCTCGTCGTTCCTCACGCCGAAGGGGATGCCGCTCACGATGATCCGCATTTCAATCGTGAAGGGGCAGGGTCCCGTTCTCCAGATCGCGGAGGGCTGGTCGGTCGAGCTGGATGCGAAACAGCAGAAGACGCTGATGGAGCGCACCAATCCCGAGTGGCCGTGCACGTGGTTCACGCCTCGGCTTACGGGGAAGGGCTTCTTCAAGGACGTCTATTCGGTGATGAACGCCTGGGCGGCGAACCACGGTGCGATCGCCTATGGGCATATCGGCGCCGACCTCATCACGCTCGCCTCGATGCTCCGCATTCCGGTGGCGATGCACAACGTTCCCGAAGAGCAGGTCTTTCAGCCGCATTGCTGGGGGCTGTTCGGGGCGAGCGACGACCCGACCGGCGCCGACTATCGCGCGTGCAAGAACTTTGGTCCACTGTACGCGACCAACCGGTGATGATCATCCTCGATGGTGGCATGGGCACGCAGCTTCAGGCGCAGGGCCTGAAGCCGGGCGAGACGCCGGAGGACTGGAATGTGGAGCGGCCGGAGGTCGTCTCCGCCGTCCATCGTGCGTACGCGCAGGCCGGTGCGGACATCGTCTATGCCAACACCTTCGGCGCCAACCGCTTCAAGTACCACGGCCGCCATTCGCTGGAGGAGGTGCTTCGCGCCGGCATTGCCTGCGCGAAGCGGGCGCAGGTCCGCGTGGCGTTGGACGTGGGGCCTACCGGCAAACTGCTGAAGCCCGCGGGCGATCTCGATTTCGAGGCGGCGGTCACGGCGTTTGCGGAGCAGATCCGGATCGGCGCCGACGCTGGTGCCGATCTCGTGGTCATCGAGACGATGAGCGACCTTTACGAGCTTAAGGCCGCGGTCGTCGCGGCGAAGGAGAGCTGTTCGCTGCCGGTTTATGCGACGGTGGCGGTTAACGCCGATGGCCACCTCCTGACCGGCGGCTCGGCAAAGTGCGTAGCGGCGTTGCTGGAATCGCTGGGAGTGGATGCCTATGGCTTCAACTGCGGGCTCGGGCCGGAGGAGATGCTGCCGCTGGTGGAGGAGCTGGCGAAACTCTCGACGAATCCGATTATCGCCAAGCCCAATGCGGGGCTTCCGCATCTTGAGGGCGGGAAGACGGTCTTTAAGGTGGGGCCGGCGGAGTTCGGCGCGATGATGGCGAAGCTGGTGGATGCGGGCGCGGCGATGGTTGGCGGATGCTGCGGCACGACACCGGAGCATATTGAAGCGGTTGGGCGATTGAGGTCGGAGGCCGAAATTGCCGGAGCGGAGCGAACGGCCGGTGTTGAGGGGGGCGAGGTGGTTGTCGCTTCGGGTACGACGGCCGTGACCTTGAGGCCGTACGCGGGGGTGATTATCGGCGAGCGAATCAATCCTACTGGCAAGAAGTTGCTGAGGGAGGCGCTGAAGAAGGGCGATACGGCGTATGTCCTCCGGGAGGCGGTCAAGCAAGTGGATGCGGGAGCCGAGATTCTGGATGTCAACTGTGGAGTGCCGGGGATTGACGAGGCGTCGGTGCTGGAGGCGACGGTCGAGGCCGTGCAGTCGGTGGTGACTTGCCCGCTCCAGGTCGATACCGCCGACCCAGTGGCGCTCGAAAAGGCCCTGCGGCGCGTCAACGGCAAGGCGCTCGTGAATTCGGTGAACGGCAAGCGCGAGTCGATGGCTGCGGTTTTCCCGCTGGTGAAGAAGTACGGCGGGGTGATGGTTGCGCTTTGCCTTGACGAGCAGGGGATTCCGGCGACGGCGGACGGGCGGCTCGAAATCGCGCGGCGGATTCTCGCCGAGGGCGCGAAGTGGGGCTTCGGGAAGAAGGACTTTGTCTTTGATGCGCTCACGCTCGCGGTGAGCGCCCAGCCGGATGCGGCGCTGGTCACTCTCGAAACGGTGAAGCGGCTTACCGAGGAGCTGGGGGTCAATACGGTACTCGGGGTCTCCAATGTGAGCTTCGGGCTTCCCGACCGGCCTGCGCTCAATAACGCGATGTACACGCTGGCGAAGCGTGCGGGACTTTCGGCGGCCATCGCCAATCCCGCGCTGCTCGCCGAGAGCGACGACGCGGCGGCGATGGAGGTCTTGCTGGGGCGGGATGCGAATTGCGCGAAATGGATTGCCGCGAAAGCGGCGGCGGTTGCCGCTCCGCCTTCGCCGCCATCGGGACAGGCGGAGAGGGAGAATGGCTTGCCCGCGCTCGCGGCTGCCATTCGCCGCGGACTCAAGGCGGATGCGCAGGTCGCGGCCACGGCGCTGCTGGCGTCGGGAACGGTGCCGATGGCGGTTGTCGAGCAGGGGATCGTGCCGGCGTTGGAGGAGGTGGGCTGTGGTTTTGAAAAGGGCAGGGTCTTCCTGCCGCAGCTCCTGATGGCGGCGGATGCCGCGGGCGAGGCTTTTGCCGTCGTGCGAAAGGCCCTTTGTTCCTCTCCGGCTCCTCAGACCTCTCGCTCCTCTCAGCCCGTCGTTCTCGCAACGGTGAAGGGCGATGTTCATGATATCGGCAAGAACATCGTGCGTGCGCTCTTGGAGAACTACGGCTTTGAGGTGGTTGATCTCGGTCGGGATGTTCCGCCGGAGCGGATCGTCGCGGCGGCGCAGGAGAATCGGGCGATGATGGTGGGGCTCTCGGCGCTGATGACTACGACGGTGGGCGCGATGGCTGAGACGATTCGGCTTTTGAAGGAAGCGGCGCTGCCCTGCCGGACGGTAGTCGGCGGCGCGGTGGTCACCGAGGAATACGCCGCCTCGATCGGCGCCGACTACTATGCGAAGGACGCGATGCGCACCGTGCGCATCGCCGAGGAGTTGTCAGCCGAGTAGCCCGCGGTTGCGCAGGTTGTCGAGGGCCTCACTCAGGCGTTCGCGTTTCTCGTGCTGCCGATCTTCGGAATCGGCGAAGAGGGACGGGGTTTCGATGGCGGGTGCGTCCTGAATGTTGGTGACGCCGAAGCCGATGAGTCGCACGGCGCCGAGGGATTCGCGGTCAAAGAGCGTGAGCGCCTTTTCGCGGAAGGAGATGTCGTCGCGCGCGGGGGAGTCGAAGGGCATTTGCCGCGTGTAGGTGTCGAAGGCGGCGTTGCGGATCTTGAGCCGCGCCGTTCGCGCCCAACGGCGTTCGGTGCGAAAGCGGCGGCCGACTTCGGCGACCAGTTCCAGGAGCTTTTGCCGGATTTTCTCCCGGTCGCTTTCGTCTTCGTCGAAGGTGTGTTCGCGCGAGACCGATTTCTCGCTTTCGCTTTCCCAATGGACGGTGTCGTCGGCGCGGCCGAAGGCGGCGTCGTGAAGCGCTTTCGCGGCGAGGGGCGAGCCGAGGATGGAGGTCAGCCGCTCGATGCTCTGGCGCTGAAGGTCGCCGCAGGTCGTGATTCCGTAGGGGCGCATGAGTTCGGCCGTCTTTTCGCCGATGCCCCAGAGGATGCCGATTTTCTTCTCGGCGAGGAATTTGGCGATGGCTTCGGGTTCGAAGGGCATGAGGGTGAGGCCGTTCGGCTTGAGCTGTTCCGAGCCGATTTTCGCGAGGAGGCGATTGGGAGCGATGCCGACCGAGCAGGTGACGCCGCAGGTTTCCTTGATTTCGCGGCGTAGGGCTTCGCCGAGCACGGCGGCGGAGCCGTGGAGATGTATGGAGCCGGTGATGTCGAGGAACGCTTCGTCGATGGAGACGCCTTCAACGTAGGGCGTATAGTGTTCGAAGACGGCGAACGCCCGGGCGGAGACGGCGGAATAGAGCTCCATGTGCGGCGGCACGAAGATGCCGTGGGGGCACAGTTCGTAGGCGGTGCGGGAGGGCATGGCGGAATGGACGCCGAAGCTGCGGGCCTCGTAGGAGCAGGTGGAGACGACGCCGCGCTCATGCGGACCGGCGCCGACGATAACGGGCTGGCCGCGCCATTCGGGGTGCTGCAACAGCTCGACGGACGCGAAGAACGCGTCCATATCGACATGGAGGATGGTCTTGGGGGCACTGGTCATCTGGAGATTCAAGTATATGATATTTTCGCCTCGCTGTCATCTGGGCGGTTGAAGATGGGTTAATTTGATAAAAGATAATAGTTGCTTCGGTCGGTATTTTTGTGGTAATATACTCTCATGATTAATTTAGGCGAGAGAGTAAAAGCCGTTCGAGAAGGGCGGGGGCTCAATCAAAAGGAGCTCGCGAAGCTGGCCGCGATGAGTCCTTCGCAGCTTTGCTTGATCGAAAAGGGCCGGGTGAGTCCGACGATCTGTATGGTGGACCGGCTGGCGGCGGCCTTGGATATGGGGCTGGCGGAGTTTCTGTCGGAGGACGGAGTGAAGGCGGAGAGGCGTCCGTCGGCGGATGCAGTCGCGGATGACGATCAGGAGGAGGATGGCGGCTATCTGCCGATTCGCGTAGTGGAGCCGGATGCGGCGCGGGCGCTTAAGGCGCTGGCTGGTGGCGCGGCGGATGCGGGGGTGACGGCGGCGGAGTGTACGCTTGCGTTCAATCGGGCGCATCTCCGGTATCAGGGGGCGGGTGCGGCGCTTGCCGAGGAACTGCGCGGCGACTTGGGGCTGGGGACAGCGCCGGTGGGGGATCTCGTTTCGGCTTTGCGTTATCGCGGGGTGACGGTGGTGGAGGCGAAGATGGACAAGCGTTCGGGCAGCGTCGTCTTCTGGAACAAGGTGCGCAAGGCGCCGGCGGTGGTGCTGAATGCGGCGATGACGCCGGAGCGGCGGACTTACCGGCTGGTGTACGAACTTGGTTCGGCGGCGCTTTACGCCTCCTTGGGGGTGCGGTTGGACGAGTCGCTGGAGCAGCATCGGTTTCTTACGGATTTTACCGCGGCGTTTCTGATGCCGGGCTCGTCGGTTCGCACCTGTGTCGCGGCGGCGGCGGTGGCGCCGGCGGATTGGACGCTTGGGAAGGTGTTGCCGCTCAAGGCGTATTTTGGGGTTTCGGCGGAGGCGTTTGTCCTGCGGTTGGAGGAGTTGGGGCTGATTGTGCCGAAGTTGCGGCTTAATTTGCGCGAGAAGTTGCACGCGTATTACAAGAAGCATCCAAAGGCGATGGAGCCGCAGGTCGGGTGCAGGATAGGGTAATTTCAAGGAGGGGTGAACATGGCGAAAAAGGGGAAGGCAAATTTTGAGATGGAGCCGCAGAAGTCGAGTGCGGCGCAATATCTGACGTATATCGCGTCATATGGGATCACGGATGAGAAGTTCGAGATCCGCTATGAGGACGAGAACATCTGGATGAGCCAGAAGATGCTCGCGGCGGTGTATGGGATTGAGGTAAACAGCGTTAATTATCACATAAAGAAGATATTTGCCGACGCTGAGCTTGACGAGAATTCAGTTATTCGAAAAATTCGAATAACTGGTCCTGATGGCAAGTGCTATCTGGTCAATCATTACAACTTGAAGGTCATTATTGCACTAGGATTCAAGATTGACAATGAGCGGGCGGTTGCGTTTCGCAAGTGGGCGAATGAGATTGTGGGGAAGTACACGATAAGGGGCTATGTGCTGGATAAGCCGCGGATGAAGAATGGTTCGCCGTTCTCCAGCGAATATTTCGAGCATCTGCTTGAGGACATTCGCGAGATCCGGTTGAGTGAGCGCAAGTTCTATCAGAAGATTACCGACATCTATGCGACAGCTGTTGACTACGATCGGACGGCACTTCGGACGCGGCGATTCTTTGCGACGGTACAGAATAAGATGCATCAGGCGGTAAACGGACTTACGGCGGCGCAGATCATCTATTCGCGAGCCGATGCGGCCAAGGAGCACATGGGGCTTAGGACGTGGGAACAGGCGCCGCGCGGCAAGATTCGCAAGAGCGATGTCGTCATTGCGAAGAACTATCTGGATGAAGATGAGTTGGATTCGCTGGAGCGGTTGGTGAATGCCTATCTTGAGCTAGCGGAGAATGCGGCGAAGCGTCACATTCCGATGACGATGGAGGCGTGGGAGAAGCGCCTTGATAAGTTTATCGCGATTTGGGACGGACCGATCTCCGTCGAGCAGGTCGAGCAGGTCACGGCGGTTATTGCGCAGGACCACGCCGAGTCCGAGTTCGAGAAGTATCGTCCGCTCCAGGACAAGCTCTTTTTGAGCGACTACGACCGTTATCTTATCGCATTGGAAGAAGAGGCGAAGAAGGCGAAAGGTGACGAGGAGAAGGGGAAGTGAGAAAGGTTTACGCGCATAGCTTGCCCGGATGCCCGGATTCTGAGTGGCAGACGCTCGAAGAGCATTCGCGCAATGTGGCCGACCTCGCCGCGAAATTCGCCGCGCCGTTCGGCTCTTCGGAAGCCGCGAGGTTGTTGGGGCTGGTGCATGATCTGGGGAAGGCGACGAAGGAGTTTCAGGAGTATTTGAGGCGTTCTGCTGATGGGTTGAAAGTGGTGCGTGGCGAGGTGAAGCACGCTGTTCATAGTGGTGCATACATTAAGAAACTTATTGCTGCCAACGTCCTGAATACAAGCATTGGGGATGTATTGGCTAACATCACGATGTCGCATCATGGCGGTTTGCGTGACGCAATAGAGGACGGCGAGCGGTCTATGCTTGCACGAGTAGGTGGTGTTTCGCTCGATGAATTGGATGGTGACTCAAAGCATTTGCCTGAAAATGTTGATGGTAACAGGGCAAAATCCGAAATGTTGGATATCTGCAAAAGGGGAAAGACCCAGTTTGCGTTTCATCTTGCGGTTAAGTTCCTTTATTCATGCCTTGTAGATGCTGATCGGTGTGATGCTGCTGGTATTCACGACGATTCACCCGTGCCAAAATGGGAGGAGTCGATTCGCCGCCTTGAAGGGCGAATGGCAACATTTGTGGATTGCGGTCGTAAGATTGACAAGGTACGTGGCAAGATAGCCCATGCTTGCGAAGAAGCGGGTAAGTTGCGTTCGCAAGGCGTGTATACACTGTCAGTTCCGACGGGTGGTGGGAAGACGCTGGCAAGTTTGCGCTTTGCTCTTGAACACGCGAAGAAGTATCGTTTGAAACGAGTGGTTTATGTCATACCTTATCTCTCAATCATTGATCAGATGTCGGACGAGTTGAAAAAGATATTCGGCAATGATGTTGATCAATGGGTTTTAGAGCATCATTCAGGTTTTGACATTCCAGACGATCTTGACACGATGGAGGAGTATAAGTGCCTTAGTGAAAGATGGGATCGGCCTATAATCCTAACGACGATGGTGCAGTTCCTCGAGACGGTTGTTTCTAACCGAGCGTCTGTCTTGCGAAAGTTACACAACATGTCAGAGGCGGTGTTTGTCTTTGATGAGATTCAGGCGTTGCCGGTGACCTGTACTTACTTGTTTAATTCAACTGTCAATTTTCTTGCCGAACAGGCGGGATCAACCATTGTGCTTTGCACGGCAACGCAGCCACATTTGAATAAGGTTGATTTGCCGGTTCGATTGTCGGAGGGACATTCGCTCGTTGAGTTGAGCAAGGATGATCTGTCTGCATTTAAGCGGACGGAAATCGTTGATTTGACGGAAACGGAAATGTCCGTCGCTGAACTGGCCGAGTTCGCAGAGAAAGGCGTCTTGGCTGGGGAGTCGACATTATTGGTCGTCAACACGAAGAAGGTGGCGAATGACATTTACCTTGCGGTTAAGGAAAGTAAATTGGTTGATGCGTTTGTTTTGACGACAAACATGTGCGCTCAGCATCGTCTCGATACGCTTGAGAAAATACGTATGCGGCTTGAAGATAAATCGGTCGAAGCTCCATTTCTTTGCGTGAGTACGCAGTTGATCGAGGCGGGTGTGGATGTATCCTTCGGTTGCGTTATTCGAGCTTTGGCAGGTTGGACAAGTGTTGTCCAATCGGCGGGTCGGTGTAATCGACATGGCGAGTGTGATAGTCCAAGGAAAGTCTATGTTGTAAAAGTTGCGGAGAAGTTGAACAACCTTCCTGACATAGCGATGGGCAAGGGAATGTCGGCAAGAGTGTTGAATGAGTCAAAGGGGCAGGATTTGTCTTCAACCAAGGTTATGGATTGCTATTGCGACTATTATTTCTATCGCCAGAAGGAAAAGATGGGCTATCCTGTTGAGAAACTTCATACGACAATTTTCAATTTGCTTGGTAAGAATGATCTTGGAAGTCAGTCTTATTTCAATTTGCATAATGGGATCAAATATCCCGGTTTGCCTTCGGCCTTCAAAACCGCTGCGGAGAATTTCAAGGTCATAGAAGGTCAGAGGATAGATGTTCTTGTGCCATATGCCGATAAAAATGGCAATGTTCCGGTCTATGAATTGATTGAACAATTGAAGGCGAGTCGCGAGATCAAAGACATGCGCGAACGATATTTAACGCGAGTCAGCATTGTCCGTAAGCTTCAAAGATATGTGGTCTCGGTTTTCCCGAACAAAGAAGCCGAAGTCGCGGCGTTGGCGGAAAAGGGCAAGGTCGAAGACATGTTCTATCTCGTAGGAGCAAATTCATATAGCGAGACCGGGTTTGTCACAAACGCATTTCAGTATCTTTAAGGGAGGATCGAATGAAAACAGTTGAGAAAAAACGTAATTCAATTGAATTCAAAGTGAGCGGGCGATATGCCATGTTCACGGATCCGATTGAGCGTGTTGGCGGTGAGAAATGTTCTTACCAGATTCCGACATACGAGGCCATCAAAGGGATTGTGGAGAGCATCTATTGGAAACCTTCCATAATCTGGTATGTTGATGCCGTAAGGGTCATGAAGAAGATCCAGACCGAATCGAAAGGGGTGAAGACCTTGAAGATGAATAGAGGTTCAGATTTGTCGTATTACACGTACTTGCGGGACGTGGAATATCAGGTGTTGGCGCATTTTGAGTTCAATCGGAATTATCAGAATCTTTCAGGCGATTGGAATGAAAACAAGCACCATAATATTGCCAAGCGGTGTGTTGCAAAAGGCGGGCGGCGGGATATTTTTCTCGGCACACGAGAGTGTCAGGGATATGTCGAGGAATGTCCGTTTGGCAGTGGCGCTGGTGACTATGACGACTATGGGCAACTTTCATTTGGGTTGCAGTTCCACGGGTATGATTATCCGAACGAAACCGGTGTGGAAACCCTTGCGAAACGATTTTGGATGGCTCAAATGGAGGATGGTGTAATCATGTTCCCGTCGCCCAAAGAGTGCAAGGATCAGTATCGAATGATTGTTCGTCCGATGAAGATTAAGCCATTCGTGGACAAGAAGAACTTTCACGTCATTCAGGAAGAGGAGGTGTGACATGGGCATGTGGCAGAATCTAGTCGCTGGGTATGAGGCGAATGCGGATATGCTTCATTCAGAGTTCTATTATCCGTATACAATTCACAAGTCTGTAATAGGGAATGAAAAGGCGCTCATCATTAGCTTGGATGAAAATGCAAATCTTATATCAATAGAGGTAAAAGGCGAGATTGGGCGAATTGCTTTGCTTGTTACGGAGGAAAGTGCTGTCCGAACGAGCTCACCTATCCCCCATTGTCTTTTTGACAAGTACAAATATTTTGTGGGAAAGGAATCTGTGCAAGAGCAGTTGTTCAAGCAGATCGAGGAATTTGCAAAGTATTCCAAAAATGCAAACGTTGCCATTGTTTTGAAATATTGTCGGGCGGGAACGTTAAAGGATGATGTAATAAACGCGAAAGTTAAGGGTAAGATTGATGATTCATTAGTGTTGTTTTGCGTGAATCGCAATGGCGTTGCAGAGAATCAACTTTGGCGGATGCCAGATATTTATCACGACTGGGTTTCGTATCAGGAGTTTAAGTTAACTAGTGTCGTATTAGTGTTGGATGCCTTGACGGGACGGAAAATGCCGGGATCGAAATTGCAAGGAAGAAAGGTTTCTGGCAACGCTAAGCTTATCACTTCTAATGATGGTAACAACTATACATATCGAGGAATGTTATCTGATTCCAGACAAGTGGTGGAGATTGGTCGGGAATCCTTGGAAAAAGCGCATCAATTCTTATTCTATCTTCTTCATTCACGAGGTATCAGGTGTGATACGCAGGTATTGGTCACGTGGACCATCGATGCTGCTGATGATTTGCCACAACCACCGGTGACCTCCGATGAATTTGAGTTTGAAGACGAGGATGTTGTCGGAGATGAACAGATTGAGCTTGCCGCAAAAACAGGAATTGACTTTGCACAGGCCATTCGTGAATCCCTGACGCGTGGCCGGTTGAACAATGCTTTCGTTAAGCATCCAAAAACAGCTGTGTTGATGTTGGATGCGGCTACGGATGGTCGTATGGCCGTCGTATTCTACCGCGAGTTGGCTTCTGAGGAATACCTTGAGCGAATTGCGGCATGGCATGAGTCAGCAGCGTGGCGGTTGATCTATTCGATAACAAAGCAGGGAGAGGATGGAAAGAGCCAGACCAAGTATAATGCTTATGTGGGGGCGCCTACCGTTGACCGGATTATCCAAGTCGTGTTTGGTCGTCAGAAATCCGCATCTGACGATGGGTACAAGAAAATGAAACGGCAGGTGCGAGAATTGATTGTTCGTGCAATTTTCGACGGACAGCCTTTGCCAAAGAGTTTCATTGAAAGGGCTTTGACAAGATTGTCTCGGCCGCTGTCTTTCATCGACTCAAAAGACAAATACGGGAAACAAAATTTCATGGATGAACTGGCTGTCTTTTGTTCCATGTTAAAACAGAACTATCTAATCAACAGAAAGGAGAAAATCGAAATGCAACTCGACGTAAGCTGCAGCGACCGAAATTATCTGTTCGGTCGATTGCTCGGTGCGGCTGATAAACTTGAAGAATACGCCTTGTCGAAGGGAGGCAAGGATCGGATGGTGACGGCAGCCATTCGTTATATGCAACTTTTCGCCCAGCGTCCATTCACGACGTGGGGAACGATTCACAACCAGCTTCAGCCATACATCCAAAAGGTGAAGGGCAGCATCGCGTTCTGTGAGATCGAGGCGATTAAGAATGCGTTTTCTAAAGTTGAAGACTTTCAGGATGACGCGCCGCTTACGGCATTGTATCTCCTTGGGTACTACCAAGAAAGAAACCGCATTGCCGAATTGGCTAGGGCTTATTCAGAAAAGAAGGAAAACGACAACCAAACATCTAACGAACAGGAGTAAATCAGGGTGCAGCGAAAGATTTATGCAGGCATCCCCAATTTTCCACTTGCTTTTCGAATGCACATATACTATAATATATGCTATGAAAAACAAAATGTCGAAAAAGGCACGTTCGCGGGCCGAGATCCTTGCCGAGATCGCCGCC